>DATJCP010000325.1:0-2846 GCA_035514715.1 Candidimonas sp. | reverse complement strand
CTAGGCGGCGCAGCTGCAGGCGGCTTGCTGGGCAATGTCCTTACCGAAGACCGGGGCCGACGTGAATGGAAGGGCCACAAAAAATATAGGCATTCCGACCGCCGCTATGTGCAACAGCGCAAGCATCGTGGCCACAAGCATCGCCACCACCGCTAACCCAATCCATTAGCGATCTAGCCACTGTAAAACCCCCTGCCCTGCTGCGCGGCCGCTGGCAAAACATGCCGTCAGCAAATAACCGCCAGTAGGGGCTTCCCAATCCAACATCTCGCCCGCGCAAAACACACCGGGCATGGCTTGCAGCATGGAGTTTCCGTCCAGGCCCTCAAATGCGACACCGCCCGCCGTACTGATTGCCTCGTCGATAGGGCGCATGCCGTGTAAGCGTACAGACAAATGCTTTATCGCTGCCGCCACGGTTTCAGGGTGTTCAAAGGCGTCTTTAGGCAAACACTCACGCAACAGCGCGACTTTGACACCGTTCAAGCCCAAACGGCTGTTCAAGTGGCTGGACCAGGAGCGGGCTCCGCGCGGCCTGGCGACCTCAGCCAATACTTGCTCAGCATCGCGCGTTGGCAACAGATCGATATGCAGCACCGCCTCTCCTTTGGCCAGGACTGCATCCCGCAAGTTCGCCGACCAGGCGTAAATTAGTCCACCTTCCAGGCCATCGGCGGTCACCATGCACTCGCCACGCCGCATGGGAAAGCCGCCCTGCGGCGCCATGGCAATCGACTTCAGGGGTTGGCCGGCAAACCGCTCTGTGAAATAAGGACTCCAGTCAGCCAGAAAGCCGCAGTTCGCAGGCAGCAAAGGCGCTACGGGAACGCCTTTCTGGATCAGCGATTCCTGCCAGGCGCCATTCGAACCCAGCCGCGCCCAACTGCCGCCGCCCAAAGCCAACACCACGGCGTCGGCCAGGCGAACGACAGCGCCCTGAGGCGTATCCAGCAATAGCGCGCCTTCATCATTCCAGCCACGCCAAACATGCCTGGTGTTCACTCGCACGCCGCTGGCGCGCAGCCTCTGCAGCCAGGCCCTTAACAAGGGAGCCGCTTTCATTTCAGTAGGAAACACCCGGCCCGATGAGCCAACAAAAGTGTCAATACCCAAGTCATGCGCCCACTGGCGCAAGGCCTGGGCATCGAGTCCGTCCAGCCAGGCGGATACCTGCGACTCGCGTGCACCGAATCGCGACCGGAACGCCGCAGCCGGTTCGCTATGGGTAAGGTTCAAGCCGCCGCGGCCCGCCAGCAAGAACTTGCGGCCTACCGACGGCATGGCGTCGTAAAGGTCGACGCGAACGCCAGCATTGGCCAGCGTTTCCGCCGCCATCAGCCCTGCCGGCCCGCCGCCTACCACCGCTACAGAATAAGAAGACATGAATTAAATACCTAGGGTTAAACCCAGGTTAGTAAAAGTAAAAGTCAGCATTTAGTTATTGGAAATTGGCACTACCCAGCTTTTATAGGAGACTGTTCTGTTGACCCAGTTCACTGTACTCCACCGGCACGTGTTTGCTATGTGCCTGGCGATGAGGACATCTACTATACATAACAGAACGACCAGCCTTGACGGACTTGCAATATGAGCATCAAGAGTTTTGATTTTTACAACCCTACTGAAATACGGTACGGCGCGGGTATTTCCTCAACATTACCTGCCATTGTCCAAAGCTTGCATGCCAAGTCAGTGCTACTGGTTTGCGATGCTGGCATCATCAAGGCCGGCTTGCAGGAGCGCATCTCAGGTGTGTTGAAGCAAGCCAACATTGCATTTTCCGCTTTTTCCGATATTGAAAGCGACCCGGAAGTACGCTCGGTCGACGAAGGCGTGAAGGTGGCAAGGGCCATAGGATGCGACCTTGTCATAGGCCTTGGCGGCGGTAGCGTACTGGACACGGCCAAGGCAATTGCCCTGATGATGACAAACGAGGGCACGATCCGCGACTATTTCGGGATCGATAAGGTTAAGGTGCCAGGCGTACCGGTTATCGCCATCCCGACAACGGCGGGAACCGGCAGCGAAGTTACCGTATGGTCGGTATTGTCCGACACAGAGAACAACGTCAAAGTAAACATCGGCAGTTACTTGAACAGCCCACGCATCGCCTTGCTGGACCCCGAACTGACACGTTCATTGCCCGCATCGATCACCGCAGCAACAGGCATGGATGCCTTGACGCACGCCATCGAGTCCTATGTGAACAAGGCATGCCACGTCTTTGCCGAAAGCATGGCCGAAAAATCCATCGCCTTGATTGCCGACAACTTGCGTCTTGCTGTCTTGCAAGGCGACAACCTGGACGCACGCGGCAAGATGCTGATTGCCAGCAGCTTGGCGGGAATTTCGTTCAATCGCATACGGCTGGGCCTTGCCCATGCGTTTGCCTTGCCCCTGGGCAACTTGTTTGGCATTCCTCATGGACTGGTGAACGCCATCATGTTGACCCCTGTAATGAAATTCAACCTGCCAGGTAATCTGACGCACTACGCGAAGATCGCACAGTTATTCGGTGAGAACATCTCGGAGCTGAGCCTGCGCGATGCCGCCGAACGATCCGTTATCGCCGTTCAGCAGTTAAAGAAAGACATAGGCTTGACCCAAACTCTGGCCGATTTTGGCTTGACGGAAGACCGCTACGATGAAGTCATAGACGAAGCCATGCTGTCTGGCAACGTGGCCGTCAACCCCAGAATGCCTACGCGCGACGACATGCGCCTACTCCTAAGCCAGGCCATGACCGGAGCTGTCTAGCGCTGCCCTCCTCCCTGGCTTTCACCCTGAATCACTCTACGCAAGCAACCATTATGAACACTGTATTTATTGATAATCGCTGGGTTGAA
>DATJCP010000324.1:0-3643 GCA_035514715.1 Candidimonas sp. | reverse complement strand
CAGGGCGATATCCCGCGTGAGCTGGGAACGACGCTGATGGCAGCCGGTTTGTTGATGACCGGGATAGGGCTATTTATTATGGATGGCATCCAGCCTGAGATCCGGGCGGCGTGCATGCTGCTGGCCGGTTTGCTGCTGTATGTTTTCGCAGCGGGCGCTGCCTTGCGGTTTTTCTGCGCCTTCTTTGTTCTGGCGGTCGTGTTGGCATTGACCTGGCCTAACCACGATGTGCTCGGTCTGTTGGATGTTCAGGACCCGGCCCACGCCTGGATTGCGTTTCCAGCGTATTTACGTCTGTGGTGGTTCGGGGCAGGGGCTGTCTTGGTGTTGGCGGTGGGCTCGCGCAGCCGCGATCCGGCGTTATGGACGCCCCTGGCATGGGCGCTGGTGTGCCTGGCCCAGATGTTGGCATGGTTGGCGCCTGCGCCGGCCCTGCATGGCTTGGCAGGCCTATGGCAGCAGGCGCCGATGCTGATCGTGATCTGGTTAGCTTGCGCTGTGTTGCCGGTGCTGGTGTTGGCCGTTATGTTGTCGCGGGTGAGCGAACTAGCGCGTGTCGTACGCATTGGCGCCCCTGTTGCCTTGGCTGTGGCCAGCTTGGGTTGGATGGGTGCGCCGGGGATTGCTCTGGCGTTGACCTGGCTCATTCTGGGATACGCGCTGGCCAAGCGTACCTTGCTGGTCTTCGGTGTTTTTGCATTATTGGCCTATCTGGCTCGCTTTTATTATCAGATGGACTCCACCTTGTTGCAGAAGTCGTGGGTACTCGGCGCGACGGGCTGCTGGCTGCTGCTGTCATGGTACGTGTTGCGCAAGATTGCACGTCCGGCTGGAGCCACAGGCGCAGGTTGGCGCAAAACCGCTGCGCATGCGCGACGCCCATGGCGCGAGGTTGGTTTGTTGGCCGGTTTGGTGCTGATCCTGGTTGTTGCCAATACAGGCATTTACCAGCGGGAGCAGATACTGGCGACGGGGCAGCGGGTGGTGCTGGCCTTGGCTCCCGTCGATCCCCGGTCTCTGATGCAAGGTGACTACATGGCATTGCGTTTTGCTGTTGCGGATCAGTTGCGACTAAGGCTGGCGCGGGAGCCAGCTGACATAGCAGAAAAAATCAAAGCGCAACAAGGAGGCTATCTGGTGCTGCAGGCAGATGAGCAGGGGGTATACCACCTTATTGGACTGAGACCCAGGGGTGGTGAGCAGGTCGCAGCGCGGGCAGGTGACTTGCCCATTGTCGAGCTGGAATTCCGCCTTCGGAGCGGCAAGCCAAGGATAGTGACCGATGCCTGGTTCTTCCCTGAAGGGCAGGCTACGCACTTTGAGCAAGCGCGTTATGGCGCTTTCCGGGTCGACGGCAAGGGCAGGGGATTGTTAACGCAGATGCTGGATGACCAGTTTGCGCCTTTGTAAGGCAATCACGGTTATTTGAAGCGCGCGGCCCAACGAGACTGGGCTGTTTTCCAGAACGACGGTACATCGGTCTTGGACAGCGCTTCAAAGCCCAGCGCTTGCCATGCTTTATTAAGCGTGGGCAAGGGCTGGGCAAGGTTCAGCGCCGTCGCATGATTCTGCTTGGACAGCTTGCGCCCGGCATCGTCCAGCAGTAGCGGAACATGCAGCACTCTGGGGTAAGGGATGCCTAAGTGGCGCGCCAGTATTTGCTGCCGGGCGGTGGAATCCAGTAAGTCGGTGCCGCGCACAATGTCGGTGATTTCCTGCTCGCCATCATCGATGACGACCACCATTTGATAAGCCCACAAGCCATCGGCGCGTTTGATGATGAAGTCGCCGACTTCGGCGGCAACATCCTGCTGCTGCGGACCTTGCCATCGATCATCAAAGCTTTCGATGCCTGGCGGTACTTTGAAGCGCCAGGCACGCGCCTGACGGCCCGCAGGCAGGCCTGCGCGGCACGTGCCGGGGTAAGGCCCCATGCCAAGCTCCTGACGCGTGCAGGAGCAGCCATAGACCAGGTTTTGAGCAACCAGGGTATCGAAGGCGGACTGATATCGTTTCAAGCGCCGGGATTGCCAGACAGGGTCGCCGTCCCATTGCATGCCCAAGGCCTGGAGCTGGCCCATGATGATCCGGTCGGCGCCGGGCACGACACGTGGTGTGTCGATGTCTTCGATGCGCAACAGCCATTGACCGCCATGCGCCTTGGCGTCAAGAAAGCTGGCCATTGCGGCCAGCAAGGAACCGTCATGCAGGGGGCCGCTGGGGCTGGGCGCAAAGCGCCCCTTGTACGGGCGCTTTGCGCCTATTGCTTCCGACACCATGCTGCAGGACCTGTTTAGTGCGATAAGCGGGTGGAGTCGTCGGTGAGCAGTTCTTCGAATACCAGGTGGTCGACTTCGGCCTCTTGGCTCCAGAGCACCATGAGCGCAATGATCTTGATTTTTTCAAGAGACATGGGCGATTCGGTGGTGGCCTGGGCGCGTTCGATGAGAATTTCGCGCAGGGCCGTAGGCAGGACGCCGGAGTTTTCCAGGAAGGTAATGAAACCTATGGCTTCGGTGCCCAGTGTTTGGTATTCGTCGTGGGTGAAGATGCGCCGGCTGTCGTCGTGCGGGCTTTTGGCCAGCTCACCACATTGTTCAGTGGTTTGCGCCAGCCCATGCAGCCAACCCAGGGCATCGTTGATGTCTTCGTGCTCGAAACCCACCGCGGCCAGTTTATGCGCAAGGACATCAGCCTCAGGGCACGCTTGCGGTGTATAGTAAGTTTCGAATAAATAAACCAATATGTCGAACATATGCGATTCCGGTTGCCGTTTGCGTAGGTCTTTGCGTGTGCGAAAGTCTGTGAATAAATAAAAGCTTAACCGGTAAAGTTATTGATGACTTTACGCTGATTTGCCTACTGGGGCAAATCGGCTAGTTGCTGCAATCGGACGCGGGGCTCAATATGACCGGGCTGGCGCATCAAGTGCAGCGTAATCCGACTTTGGGGATGTCCATGGAAGAGGTAAAACTTGCGGAACGCCATATAGATCCGCCCCAGGTGGAAATCGTCGCTGTTCCGCCGGCAGCACGGCCGGGCGATCCGCTGTCCGCAATCGATACGCCCAGCTTGATTCTGGATATGGATGCCTTCGAGGAAAACCTGCGCACTATGCAGGTGCTGGCCGAGCGCCATGGCGTGGCGTTGCGCCCCCATGCCAAGGCTCACAAGTGCCCTGAAATCGCATTGCGGCAAATCGCGTTGGGCGCGGACGGCATTTGCTGCCAGAAGGTATCCGAAGCCGTGCCATTTGTCGCAGCAGGCGTGCGCGATATCCTCATCAGCAATGAAGTCGTGGGGGCGGCCAAACTGATTTTGCTGGCTCGCCTGGCGAAGCAGGCAAAAATGACGGTTTGCGTCGACAACCCCAAGGCGCTCGAGGCATTATCCGCGATGATGCAGGAGCATGAGGCCCATGTCGATGTGCTGGTCGAAATCGATGTCGGCCAGAAGCGTTGCGGTGTGCAAACGCCAGAGGAAGCCTTGGCTCTGACTCGCTTGGTCCAGAAGCTGCCCAATGTCAGTTTTACCGGCATCCAGGCCTATCATGGGGGCGTGCAGCATAAGCACTCGCTTGACCAGCGCCAAAAAGCCTCTGCGAAGGCCGTGCGCCTGGTTCGTCAGTATCTCGATGTTTTTG
>DATJCP010000323.1:0-2307 GCA_035514715.1 Candidimonas sp. | reverse complement strand
GCCGTTATTCAGGAAAGGAGTGAAAAATGAGCATAGATACTAAATCCAGGCACATTACCCCTGTCGGCGGCAACGTGTTTGCGGACTTGGGGTTTGAACAGGAAGAGGCGGTAGCGCTAAAGACTGAGTCACAACGTATCATCTCTGAAAAACTGGCCATCAAAGACTCCCTGATGACTGAGCTGGCAGAATGGATTGAGGCGAATAATCTCAAACAAGCTGACGCAGCAAAGATTCTTGGTGTAACACGCCCGCGTGTTTCAGACGTAATCAACAAGAAGACCATCAAATTCACCATTGATGCCTTGGTGGACATGCTAGCAAGGGCAGGCAAGCACGTTCAGTTGTCTGTTCAGTAACTGTCTCTCAACTTCCGCGCGATTCTGCTGCCGGACGATTACAGTCAGTTGATACCGTGTACTTTCAATGCCAGTAACAGGCGGTCTGTGACGCCCAGCTTTTCGAATACGGCCGACAAGTGCGCGCGCACAGTGCGTTCCGTAATATTCAAGGCATCGGCGATAGCCTGGTTGCTGTGGCCTATGGCGGCACGCTTGGCAACCTCTTTTTCACGTACGGTAAGGCCTTCTTCCCAATCACCCTGCTGAGGCATATGTTGATTGATGTCGCGCAGCAAGCGGGCCAACAAGGTAGGCCCAAGCCATACGTTGCCGGCAGCTATCGTTTGCAGGACGGTCCCCAGGCTTTGAGTTGGGCTGTAAGCATGCACATAACCGCTGGCGCCAGCAGCCAGAGCCTGCTTGCCTTCTTCGTCGCTGGTTCGCATGCTGGCCACCACCAGTTTCAGGTCGCGCATACTGTCGGACCAGGCAGAGTCATTCCAGGCTGGTAGGCGAGGCATACCGGCATCCAGCACGACCAGGCTACGCCCCTGATCGCGCCAGCGGGCCAAGTCTTGCAGGCTTTGCCCACGGGCAGGCAGCCAGGCAGCCGAGTCCAGCTGGCGCCAGTGCTGCCACAAGGCATCATCATGGGTCATTAACAACACAGGAACGGCTTGCATAACCACCTCTACATCCTCATCAGCGTTCGGTAAACGCATTGGATTTCGCACGCAGCACTGGTTTAAGCAGGTATTGCATTACCGTGCGCTTGCCCGTCAAAATATGTACCTCGGCGACCATGCCAGGAAGGATGGGCCGGGCGTCATCGCCCACATAGGCTCTTTCGGTTCTTACCTTGACGATATAAAAGGAATTGCCTTTTTCGTCGGTAATTGTGTCGGCGCCGATTTGCTCAACCTCGCCTGACAGCCCACCGTAAATGGAAAAGTCGTAAGCGGTGAATTTAACTTCGGCACGTTGCCCGGGGTGCAGGAAGCCAATATCGCGCGGGTTGATGCGCACTTCCAGCAACAGTGAGTCATCGGTGGGCACGATTTCCAGGATGTCTTTGCCCGGCTGGACAACGCCCCCGACCGTATTGGCCATCAAGGTCTTGATCGTGCCGCGCACTGGCGAACGTACTTCTGCCAGCTTGACCCGGTCTACCAAAGCCAATTGCCCTTGGTGCAATGTCGATAGCTTGGAGCGGACTTCCGACAATTCCACGCGCGCCTGATTGCGTATCGTCAGTTCAGACTCTTCGATTTTGCTTTCGGCCTCTTGTATAGCGGCATGAATGCGGTCGATTTGAGCGCCTGCGGCCTTGGCTTCGCCGCAATAACGGGCAACTTCGCGCTGTAAGCGCAACAGGTCGACTTCAGACACCGCCCCGCTTTTCAGCAAAGGCCGGGTGACCTGCAATTCGCGTGAGGTCAGAGAGCAACCCGAAGCAGCCTGATCACGATTTGCCTGGGTTTCACGCAATTCTTGCTGCCGCTGCTTAAGCTGATCTTGCGCCTGTTTTACGGCTGCGTTCAATTCCTGCGTGCGGCTTTCCCACACACGGCGTTCCATTTCGACGATTTGCGGGGACTCGGCAAGAATATCTTCGGGCGCTTTGAAAACATCGCCTGTAGCCAGGGCTTCAAGCCGCGCTGCCTTGGCCGTTAACGCCAAGAATTCGGCATGATTTTCGCCCAACGACGACGAATAACGTGTCGGATCAATGCGCAACAAAACCTCGCCCACCTCGACGGACTGGCCCGGTTTGACCAGAATTTGATCAACGATACCGCCATCCAGGCTTTGTATGATTTGCACCTGGCGCGATGGCACGACCTTGCCTTCGCCACGCACAACCTCGTCGATACTGCCCAATGCCGCCCACACGATCAGGGCGATAAGAGCCAAAAGCGATACCCACAACAGCAAGCGTGAACCACGGGCCGTTTGCTGGCCTATG
>DATJCP010000322.1:0-5225 GCA_035514715.1 Candidimonas sp. | reverse complement strand
CCGGCCGACGTCGTCCAGGCAGCACGTTCCGCCGCCGAGGCAGACCAACTGCCTGGCTGGAAACTGGTGTTGAAAATGCCCTGCTATCTGCCCGTTATGCAGTATGCGCAAGACCGTCAGCTGCGCCAGGAGCTCTACCGTGCCTACGGCACCATTGCATCCGAGCAAGGCGATACCGCCCTTGATAACTCGCCACTTATCGAACAACTGCTAACGCTGCGAGCTCAAGAAGCCGCCTTGCTGGGCTACGGCAGTTTTGCCGATCTGCGCCTTGAAACACGTATGGCCGACAGTGCTTCCCAGGTTCTTGAATTCCTGCGCGAACTGGCACAGAAAGCCAAGCCTTACGCCAAGCGCGACCTGGCTGAACTACGCGCGTTTGCAAGTGAAAAACTGGGTTTGAGCGACCTTGAGCCATGGGATATGGCCTTTGTGTCTGAACGCCTGCGCGAAGAACGCTACGCCTATTCCGAAGAAGAAATCAAGCAATACTTTACCGAGCCGCAAGTGCTCAATGGCCTGTTCCAGGTCATTGAAAAACTGTTCAATGTCACCTTGCAAAAATCAGATGCGCCAACTTGGCACAGCGATGCACAAGCCTTTGCAGTCTGCTCAGCGGAAGGTACCCTGCTGGGCACTTTGTATATTGATCTTTACGCCCGCCAAGGCAAACAAAGCGGCGCCTGGGTCGATAGCGAACGCAACCGCCGCAAAATTGGCAGTGCCATCCAGACGCCGGTCGTTTACCTGACTTGCAACTTTTCCGGCGCTCAAAATGGCAAGGCGGCGTTGTTGACCCACGACGACGTCATTACCCTGTTCCATGAAAGCGGCCACGCCCTGCATGCCCTACTTTCGCAAGTCGACGACCCTGCCGCGGCGGCATTCTCCAGCGTGGAATGGGACGCCATAGAATTGCCATCGCAATTCATGGAGAATTTCTGCTGGGAATGGTCGGTAGTGCAGGCACTATCGGCCCACGCCGAAACCGGGCTGCCTTTGCCCCGTGCGCTTTACGACAAACTGCTGGCTGCCCGCAACTTCCAGGGCGGCATGCAAATGCTGCGACAAGTCGAGTTTTCCTTGTTCGACATGAGCATCCACAATCAAGCCCAAGGCATGTCCATACAAGCCGTGCTGGATACCCTGGATCAAGTGCGCAAAGAAGTTGCTGTACTGTTCCCGCCGTCATGGCACCGTTTTCCGCATAATTTTTCGCATCTGTTTGCTGGCGGCTATGGCGCCGGTTACTACAGCTACAAGTGGGCTGAAGTCCTTTCCGCGGACGCCTATGCGGCATTCGAAGAAACCGCCATTGCAGCACCAGACGGCACACGGGAAACGCTTAACGCCGCCACCGGCCAGCGCTTTTTAAAGGAAATCCTGGCGGTCGGAGGCGCGAGGCCCGCCGCGGATTCGTTCCTTGCATTCCGTGGGCGCCAACCCTCTATCGACGCCTTGCTGCGCCATAGCGGCATGGCAGAATCGGACGTATAACATGCGTACTTTTTTGTCCCGCTCCCTGCTGGCCTTGGCGTGCGCCATGGCTATTTCGCCTGTTGCTCAGGCCGACACCGCTGTGCACAGCGTTCGCGGCTTCCTGCCCGACCTGCGCTTCACTCTTGAAAGCGCAGGCGGAAAGACCGTTACCCAGGACGCATTCAAAGGCAAGACTGTCATGCTGTTTTTCGGCTATGCCAGTTGCCCTGATGTATGCCCCACCACCATGGCCCAGCTTTCGCAGGTCATGTTGAGCCTGGGCGCGGATGCCGACAAGGTGCGCATTCTTTTCATTAGCGTAGACCCACACCGCGATACGCCTGAAATCCTGCAAGCCTATGTGGATGCCTTCGACAAGAACGCCATAGGCCTGACCGGCACGGAAAAACAGGTGGCCGACTTGGCCCGCCGATATCGCGTGGCATACCAAATAGAAAAGCCCACGGGCAATGATAAAGACAACTACGAAGTTGCCCACAGCCGAGGCGTGTACATGTTCGATAGCAAGGGCCGTGCACGTGTGTTGGCCGCCGACACGGAATCGGTCGAAGCGTTAACCGAAAGCGTCAGGGCGTTGCTGAATAACGGATAATAGCGTTATTGCGCCGGACCTAGGCAGCAGCCTTTCGGTCCGGCAATACGCTAGCCTTGTGTCAATTGCTATTGACGCATTTTTCCGTTTCACGGACGTTTTCCAGTTCGGCTGCGGCCAATTCCTGGGCGGCATGGCGCAATGCAGTACGCAGCCCCTCTTCGACCACCGGGTGATAAAACGGCATTTCCAGCATGGCGGCAATGGTCAGTTTTTGCTGCACAGCCCATGCCAGCAAATGAGCCATATGTTCCATTGCTGGGCCGGCCATTTCGGCGCCCAGGAATCGCCCGTCTGCCACGTTGGCATAAACCCGCAATTTGCCGTAGTTTTTAAGCATGACCCGTGAACGGCCCTGCCCTGCGAAATCGACCTCGCCAAAGGCCACGCCTTGATGAGGCAGGTCTTTAAAGCGCCGGCCAGCATGAGCCAATTGCGGATCTGAAAACACCACCGCCATAGGTGCGCGCCGCTTTCCCGGACTGACTTCGGGATAGAGCGCGGCATTATGTCCAGCAATACGTCCATCGTCGGCCGCTTCGTGCAGCAGGGGCAATATGCCGTTGACGTCACCAGCGATGAAAATGGGCGTATCGCCCAATTGCAAAGTATGAGGATCGTATCCAGGCATACCCTTGTCGTCGAGCACCACCGATGTGTTCTTTAAATCGAGCATATCGATATTGGGGCGCCGTCCGGCAGCCATCAACAGATAGTCGAAATGTTCAATGACTTCTTCTTTCCCTTCTGTTTGATAACGTATCTCGACTTGTTCGCCAACCCGGCGCACCGCCAGGATTTTGGTATTCAAATGCAGATCCAGTTCGGCTTGAAACGCCGCCAGAGCGCTTGCACGCACTTCTGGGTCGGTAAGGCCGCCCAGGCTGCCGCTACGGCTTATATGGCGAACCTCGACGCCCAGGCGGGCCAGCGCCTGGCCCAGCTCCAGACCGATTACACCGGCGCCAACCACCATGACACTGGCTGGCAATGTGTTCCAGGCAAAAACATCGTCATTAACCACGACGCGGTCGCCCAGTTCGCGGTATGCATCGGGAACCACAGGCGTCGAGCCAGTGGCAATGACCACGCGCGAAGCCTGGATTTCGGTGTGGTCGTCAATGTGCAACAAGGTATCGGAAATGAAACGGGCGTACCCACGCACCTTGTCGGCGGCGGGTATGCTGTCCACGCTGTCGAGCACGAAACCGACGAAGCGGTCGCGTTCGCGCTTGACCCTGTCCATGACTTCAGCGCCATCTATGCGTATGGCGCCATCAACGTGAACCCCAAACGGTGCGCCCGACGCCGCCGTATGGGCAGCATCGGCAGCCGCAATCAACAGCTTGGATGGCATGCACCCGACTCGGGCGCAGGTGGTGCCGTAAGGCCCGCCTTCGATCAAGATGGCGCTGGCGCCAGCCGCCTTGGCGGCCCGGTAAGCCGACAAACCTGCCGTTCCCGCGCCAATAATGGCAACGTCGGTTTTTAACTGTTTCATGTGCGGCTGCTCTCCCATGAGATGAGTTTACGCGCCAGTCCACTCCGTGACGAACTGCTTGAAGTCGGGGCGCTGGGCGGGGCCAAGATTTGCCAGGGGCGTACCTATGGAAAGGAAGCCCATAAAGCGGTAATCAAGACTATCGTAGCCTAAGGCTTCGGTAACCTCGTCCAGATAGGTTCCCAGGCCGGTGCTCCAGAAGGCGCCATAGCCCAGCATATGAGCCGCATTAAGCATATTCATGGCAGCCGAACCTACCGCCAGCATACGCTCATGTTCGGGAATCTTGGCATTGGAATGATCAAGATGGCAAGCAACAGCGATAAGTAGCGGCACTTTGGCCAGCCAGCGACGCACGCTGGCTTCTTTTTCGGGCGTAAACGGCAAGTTTGCCGCCTTGATGGCGGATATGGACAGGTCGGCAAGCCGGGCAATGCCCTCTTCGCGAATCAGCGTGAAACGCCAAGGTTGTAAACGGCCATGATCGGGCGCCGACATCGCCGCCTGAAGAATCTGGGCCAATTCGGACTCGTTTGGAGCTGGTGCCTGAACCAGCTTGACGGAGCGTCGCGAAAATAAACTATCTAACGGTGTAACCGACATCTTTTATCCTATTCAGGAAGACGCTCGCGCAGTGAGCATAAGCGCCTTCATATCACGTATGGCCTTTTCCCAGCCATCAAATACTGCGCGCGCCACAATGGCATGGCCAATGTTCAATTCGGCTATGCCTGGCAAGGCCGCTATGGTTTGCACGTTTTCGTAATGCAAACCATGGCCGGCATTAACGCGCAGCCCACAGCCCACGCCAACGGCAATGCCGCTGCGCAATCGTGCTAATTCAGCGTTGATGACGGCAGGATCACTGGCTTCGGCATAAGCGCCTGGGTGCAACTCGATCACAGTCGCCCCTGCCTGCCTGGCTGCTTCAATCTGGTTGGCTTCGGGATCGATGAACAACGATACCCGAATGCCCGCGTTCTGAAGCTGGATTACGGCATGCCGGACATGGTCAAACTGGCCGGCAACATCGAGCCCACCTTCAGTGGTGAGCTCGGCACGTTTCTCGGGAACCAGGCAAACATCCTGTGGCTGAATGCGGCAGGCGATATCCAGCATTTCCGGAGTGATTGCGCACTCCAGATTCATACGCGTACGCAGCAGCGGGCGTATTGCCGCCACATCGGTATCTTGTATATGGCGGCGATCTTCGCGCAGATGCAAGGTAATCACATCAGCGCCGGCGTCTTCCGCGCGTACGGCGGCCTGAACCGGATCAGGATATGTAGTGAATCGCTGTTGGCGCAACGTCGCTACGTGGTCAATGTTTACGCCTAACTCGATCATTTCACTTGCACCTTGCTTGAATCAGTAACGGAATCCTGCAGCCAGCCGCCGCCCAAAGCCTTATAAAGTTCGACCCGGTTCAACAAGGAATCCATGCCGGTCTGGTAGAAAGCTTGCTGCGCGGAATACAGGTCTACCTCGGCGTTTTGCACCTGCAGGAAACTGTCGATCCCGGTTTCATAGCGCAGTGTAGCCAACTTCAAGGTTTCGGATGCCGAAGCTTCCAAGGAACGCAGTGCGTCCAATTGGCTGCCATAGGTCTCTTCACCAGCCAGGGCATCAGCG
>DATJCP010000321.1:0-3709 GCA_035514715.1 Candidimonas sp. | reverse complement strand
GCCTTCACTGTCCCATCGTTGATCAGCTTGCACAGGGCCGTATCGATTTTTGCCTTGAGCTCGGGCTGGTTCTTGTGAATACCGATGCCAATGCCATAACCCAGTGTTTCGGGGGCCGAAGATCCCCTGATGATCAGGCTGGACAGGGCGAAGTTTTTATCGCCGACCTTTTTCAGAAACTTGGACTGCGAGGTCAGGTCGGCAAAAGTGGCGTCCAGGCGACCGGCATCCAGATCAATTTGCATTTGATCCAGCGTGTCATAGTTTTTGGTTTTTACATCCGGCGCCGACTTGCGCAGGTAGTCGCCATGCGTCGTGCCGCCTTGTACGCCGACTGTCTTGCCTGCCAGCCCTTGGAAAATGGCTTCAGGCGTAGCCGCGGAAATCAGCGCGCTACCCTTGGGCAAAACGAAAATGGCGTCCTCGACTGCATAGGGAATGCTGAACGAGATGCGCTTGCTGCGTTCCGGGGTTACCGACATGCCCGAAATGATTACGTCGAAACGGTTGGCGTCCAGCGAAGGAATGAGTGTATCGAAGGCTTGCACAACGAAACGGCAATCCATTTCCAGTTGTTTGCACAAAGCATTGCCGACGTCGGCGTCGAAGCCGCTGACTTTTCCGCTGGCGTCTACCATGCTCCAGGGCGGATAGCCGCCTTCGGTGCCTATTTTCAGTGTGCCGGCGGCTGCGGCAACGTTCATGCCCAATAGGGCCAAGCCCGTGCAGAGCAGGGCTTTTTGCAGAGTAGATTTAATCACGCGAGACGTCCTTGGTATGGTTGGCCGACAGCCGGTGGCAGAGGGGTTTGGGTACCTTACAGTTTCCCAACACGTGATGTTACCAAACCACGGTCATATGTTGGCGCCATCAGCGCCTGGTTCTGGGCCGATGCCGCGGGGATCAGCGCAATGGCTGCAGGAATTGGCGCAGGCGTTCTGAAACCGGGTCGTCAAACAAGGCTGCGGGAACCCCGGACTCTTCGACTATCCCCTGGTGCATGAAAATTGCCTGGTCCGAAACTTCGCGGGCGAATTTCATTTCGTGGGTAACAAGAATCATACTGCGGCCTTCTTCGGCTAACGCGCGAATTACCCTGAGCACTTCGCCCACCATTTCTGGATCCAGGGCCGATGTGGGCTCGTCGAACAGCAGCACGTCCGGGTTCATGGCCAGGGCGCGTGCTATGGCAACGCGTTGTTGCTGTCCCCCGGAAAGCTCGGCGGGGTAGGCATTTTGCTTGTCGGACAGCCCTACTTTGGCCAGCAGGCTCAAGGCATAGTCGATAGCTTCGTGCTTGGGAATGCGTTGAACATGCACTGGGCCTTCGATGACGTTTTGCAATACCGTACGATGCGACCACAAGTTGAAGTTCTGGAACACCATGCCCAGTTTGGCGCGGACCCTGTCCAACTGGCGTGGATCGCTGCTTACAGCGACGCCGTCGCGGCGCTTGTGGCTAAGCAGGACTTCATTACCAATGTGTATGCTTCCTTCATCTGGCACCACCAAGTGGTTGATGCAGCGCAATAGCGTACTTTTGCCAGAACCCGAGGCGCCGATGATAGACAGCACATCGCCTTGTTGGGCGGTGAATGAAATGCCTTTCAGCACCTCGTTGGCGCCAAAGGATTTGTGGACATTCTCGACCCTGACAGCGTATTCAGTGCCGGTCATGGTGCAAGGCGCTGTGCGCGGAATAGGAAGGAAAAGGGGGCATGAGGGAGGAAAGCTGTGTAAGTCGCAAACCTCTATTTTACCGGCTATGGGTGCATTGGTTTGCGCCGCTGCTCTGCAGGCAAGTATTTGATCTGAGCGCGATATTTGGATACCGTGCGTCGGGCGACAATCACGCCTTCCTGTGCGAGCTTGCGGGCAAGTTCGACGTCGGATAACGGCGCTTTCGGATTTTCGTCGTCTATCATTTCCTGGATCAGTGCGCGTACCGCTACCGCCGAGCAGGTACCGCCTGACTGCGTGGCAAGCTCACGCGAGAAAAAATGTTTGAATTCGTATATGCCACGGGGCGATGCCAGGTATTTATTGCTGGTTGCCCGCGAAATCGTGGATTCATGCATGCTTAGCTCCTCGGCGATTTCGCTCAGCATCAAGGGTCTGAGTGCAATTTCCCCGTAATCGAAGAAGGTCTGTTGGCGTGCCACGATTGCTTGCGCGACTCGCAGTATGGTGTTTGTTCGCTGCTCCAGGCTGCGCATCAGCCATCGAGCCTCTTGCAGGGCTTGCGCCATGAGTGGTCTTTCACTGTAGCGGGCGTGGTGAAACAGCTGCGCGTAGGCGCTATTCAAGCGTGCCTTGGGTGTGGCGTCTTCGTTGCTGGCGGCAATCCAGAGCCGGCCGATTTTGCGTACCTGCACGTCTGGGATGATGTAGCTCGATGGGTCTATCGATGTGTAGCGCTCGCCGGGTCGTGGCGATAGCGTTCGTATCAGCTGGCAGGCTTCTTGTATTTGCTCCTCTGTGCTGTCTGTGGTTTTTGCCAGTTTTGCATAATCGCATTTGCCCAGTTGTTCCAGTGCTTCAGTCACAATACGCAAGGCTATGCGTTTGCCTGGCGTTTCCTGGGGCAGCACATTCAATTGCAGCGTTAAGCTCTCGGTGAGGCTGCGTGCGGCCAAACCGGGTGTGCCTAGCTGTTGTACCAGTCGCAAGGCGGTTTCCCATTCATGGCTATTGACCGGCGGAGAAAAGGTATGTGGGTCGGCCAGCTCGGAAAAAGATGTCCGCAAATAGCCGTCATCGTCCAGCGCCTCGATAATGTATTCGGTCAGGTAGCGATCCCTTTCACTTAAGGGGTAGCTGGATAGGTCGGCACGCAAGGCTTGCTGGAGGTTGTCGCTGCTGCGGGCCCACTGGCCCACGTCGGCATCGGGATGATCGTATTGTTGCTGCGTCGGGTAGTCACCGGAATAGGATGGGAGGTCTTCCTGGCAGGAGGCAAGATATTCTATTTGCGGTTCGGTGCTTGCTTGCGGGGTGTCTGTATCTGGGTTGCTTCCGGCTGCTGCGGTGTCTATTGCTTCCTGGCTGTTACTGCGTTCATGGCTGCTGCCAAATTCCACTGGCTGATCGGCAACAGAGGATTCATCGGACTCTTCAAGGAAAGGGTTCGTCGCTATGGCTCGCGCAATTTCCTGATTGAAGTCCAGTGTCGACATTTGCAAAAGCTTGACGGACTGTTGCAGACGCGGGGTCAGGCTGGTTTGCTGCCGCGCCTGCATTTCGTAGGCAATTTGAGTCAATGGGTATCTCCGTGCTTATTGGATTTGTGCGTTGGCGTTAAGTAACTCTACTTAACCTTAAGCAAAGCCCATGCCAACTCAGTTTCATCGGATCACCCTGCAGTGGCGATTGTCTCTGCTATGGTTTTTTTTATGTCGCAGCCCAAAGCTTACCGGTCTGTGTAAGAACTGCCAGTTTGGCATGCCTGACGCTTGCGCTTAATTGCGTCGAAAGCTTTCCAGGCGGTTATAAAGCGTTTTTGGGCTGATGCCCAGGGCTAGCGCGGCGCGGCGTTTGTCGCCATCGTAATGCTCGAGAGTCGCCATGACGATGGCATATTGGGCTGTAATCAGCGGCGTTCCGATGGGTATTTTCAGATAACCATGATCGACCATAGGGGCTGGTATGCGGAATGTATTGGCTGCGGGGGCCACGTCAACCACGTCATCGGCAAGAATGAAAGCGCGTG
>DATJCP010000320.1:0-2720 GCA_035514715.1 Candidimonas sp. | reverse complement strand
GTCCTACCCATACTCCGCCAGCCAGGAATCCGAAAATGGACAGAACCAATAGCGTAATCGTGAGGGCTTCATTCATAACGGGCTTCTTCTTCGTTATGGGCCGTTTCAGGAATGCCGCGTATGCGCCGTATCGTTTCGTCGAGTACGGCAATAAAGAAAATCATTGTGCCTACTGCCATAGCAAGTTGAGGAATCCACAACGGAGTCGCATCGTCGCCGGTTGAAATGTCGTGAAAAGAAAAAGAGTCCAGGACCAGCTTGCCGCTAAACCAGCACAGGTTGGCCGTGATGGCGCAGGCAATTAGCAACGCGAAAATATCGAGCCGCATGCGGCCTTTGGCTGGCAATGCCGATAACACCAGCGTGACGCGGATGTGTTCCCCGCTTTTGAAGGTATGGGCAAGGGCTAGAAAGCCGGCGGCCGCCATCGAGTAGCCGGCGTATGCGTCCAGCCCCCCGATGTGTATCCCCAGTTGGCGCGTAGCGATGGACATGACCACCGCTACCAGTACGCCAATCATGAAGACGGCCGCCAGGCCGCCTGATACCAGATAAAGCTTATCCAGAAAACGACGCATGCTTATTTATTTGCCCGGAAAGTATCAATAACTTTCTGGCCATCGGGGCCAGCTTTCTGTATCCATTCGGTCAGCATGGTGTCGCCGACTTTATCCAGGCCTGACATCAGTTCAGGTGTGGGCTTGATGATTTCCATGCCGTTCTTGGCCAGGTTGTCCAGATACCACTGGGTTTTTTCCTTGGATAGCGCCCAGCCGCGCTTTTCGGCTTCTTCGCCAGCCTGGAGCAAGGCCTTCTTGTTGCTGTCGCTTAAGGCATCGAAGGCTTTCTTGTTGACGATGACGGCATTCTTGGGAAGCCATGCCTGGGTGTCATAGAATTTCTTGATGTATTCGTAGGTTTTTGTGTCCCAGCCTGTGGAGCCCGACGTCATGAAGGCATTGACCACGCCGGTTGCCATGGCCTGGGCCAATTCGGACTGCTGGATGGTGACGGGCTGCGCACCCACGAGTTCGGCAATGCGTGCTGTTACGGGACTGTAGGCGCGCCATTTTACGCCTTTCAGGTCATCAACCGATTTGATGTCTTTGTTTGCGAAGATGCCCTGGGGAGGCCATGCAACCGTGTAAAGCGACATCATGCCCTGGGCTGCCAGCTTCTTGTTGAGCAGGTCTTTTTGGGCTTGATAAAGCTTCCAGGCGGCATCGTAGCCGGTTGCCAGAAAGGGCAGGCCGTCAAGCGCATACACAGGATCTTCGTTAGCGAAATTGGTCAGCAGGATTTCGCCGATCTGGGCTTGGTTGCCTTGTACGGCGCGTTTGATTTCAGGCGCTTTGTATAGCGAGGCATTGTTGTGCAGGGTGATCTGAAAGTCGCCCCCTGACAGCTTGCTGACATCTTTGACAAACTGTTCCAGGTTCTGGGTGTGCAGATTGGATGCCGGATAGGCGCTGGGCAGGTCCCACTTGGTGGCAGCCTGTACATTAAAGGCAAGAGCAGCGGCGCTGGTCGCCGTTAGCAATGCAAGCGTCTTTTTCATTGGGAAGATTCCTTAGTTCAGAAAAGCACATGAATACGACCTACAAGGGAGCCGATTGTAGTGCTCGATAGCGCTGATCCTGACAGTTTGAAACCGAATTCAGGGTAATCACTAGGAGGAATTTCCCGATTTCTTTGCGTAGATGTGGCGAACTGCGTTCTAATCGTTTCCTTTATATATGAAGCAAGGCTGATGAGGCCTTGCTTTGGTTACTTAGCAAGCGGAGCAGGCATGAAGAAGTGGCAGTTTTGGGTTGATCGTGGCGGTACTTTTACAGACATAGTGGCAGTGGGGCCCGATCGCAGCATTTTGACTCGCAAGCTGCTTTCTGAAAATCCAGAACAGTACCGCGATGCGGCGGTGGAAGGCATAAAACGTATCCTCAATGTGGCTCCAGGTGCTGCGGTGCCGGTTGAGCAGATAGAGTGCGTCAAGATGGGCACCACTGTCGCCACGAATGCCTTGCTCGAACGCAAGGGCGAACGCACGGTATTGGTCACTACCCGCGGTTTCCGCGATGCCCTGCGCATTGCCTATCAAAACCGGCCGCGCTTGTTCGATCGTCATATCGTGCTGCCCGAAATGCTGTACGAAAGCGTCATCGAGGTCGATGAGCGACTGGATGCGCAAGGCCAGATACTCAAGGCGCCTGATCTTGCCGCGCTGCAAGAGCAATTGGCGCGGGCTTATGAACAGGGCGTGCGAGCTGTTGCGGTGGTGTTGATGCACGCCTGGATTCGGGACGACCACGAAGTGCTGGTGGCGCAATTGGCCCGCGACATCGGTTTTACGCAAGTGTCGGTATCCCACGAGGTCAGTCCACTGATCAAGTTCGTGTCGCGTGGCGATACTACCGTGGTCGATGCTTATTTGTCTCCCATATTGCAGCGTTACGTCGAGCAGGTGGCTTCAGAATTGCCAGGCGTGCCTTTGTTGTTCATGCAGTCCAGCGGCGGGTTGACGCATGCGGGCGGCTTTCGCGGTAAAGACGCGATTCTGTCAGGGCCGGCCGGCGGCATTGTCGGCATGGCACGCACTAGCGAGCGGGCTGGCTTTCATAAGATCATAGGTTTCGATATGGGGGGCACGTCGACCGATGTCTCCCACTATGCTGGCGAATTCGAGCGCGAGTTCGAGACGCAGGTGGCGGGTGTCCGCATGC
>DATJCP010000319.1:0-6292 GCA_035514715.1 Candidimonas sp. | reverse complement strand
GGGTGCTGAGATATCAGTCAACTGCTATGACACAGCGTGTGCTGTATGAAAATGTCGACGCATTGATTAATGCAGTGCCGGAAGTATAGCCTTATTTTTATACCCGGGTAAACCCCTATCGTTGTTGCGTTGCAACAGAATGGGGGTTGTTTGATGTTTTTTAAGGAGGGGATTGAGGGTTTGTGGTGCTTTCTTACTGGGAAAAGGGTTGTTTATTACATTTTTGCAGTTTGACGCTGTGATTTTTTGCTTGTTGTTCTTGGCTTTTGTTTTGATTTTTTGTGCTAGAGCTTTTTTTCTTTCTTAATTTCCGGTGGACTGGGCTGTGGCGGTTTTCTTTGCTTTCTTAAGCGGCGGCTGTGACCGGGGCAGGGACTGGCTCCACGCGTTTGCGCCCCTGTGCTTCGCCAGGCCTACCCCAGCTCGCTACGCTGCATAAAAAACGAAAGAACCGTCATAAGAATCAATGCATGGATCCTGCATCAGATGCAGTTAAGTTACCTTGCCTCCCACCCAATCGATCCCAGCCTCTCCATGCTCCGCCAGCCAAGCATTAGCCAACGCAAAATGCCCGCATCCTATAAACGGCTTAGGCGGGCGTTGCGCAGACAAAGGCGATGGATGATTCGCCGTCAGAACCTTCAACGGCCCCCCGCCGCAATCAGCCAGCAAAGCCTGCTTGCTCTGCGCATGCGCACCCCACAACATAAAAACCTTAGGCTGCGGCGACTGAGCCACATCCCGGATGATTGCATCGGTAACCTCTTCCCAGCCCTTTTTGGCATGCGACCCAGGGCTGCCGGACTCAACCGTCAACGCCGTGTTCAACAGCAGTACTCCTTGCCGCGCCCAGTCGCCCAGATAGTGGTGCTTGCGCACCAGCGTACCCGGATACTCCATGGCAATTTCTTTGAACATATTCCGCAGGCTGGGCGGGCAAGGGCAGGCGTCTGGTACTGAAAAAGCCAGACCCTGGGCCTGGTTGGCGCCATGGTAGGGGTCCTGTCCCAGAATGACCACGCGTACGGATTCCGGCTGTAGATATTCCAGTGCGCGAAAGACGAAGCGCGGGTAGATTTCAGCGCCTGCAGCCAGCCGTTCAGCAAGAAAAACCGACAACCGGGTCAGGGCCGCTTGGGAGCCATCGGCCCCCAGCGCCCGCCGCCAGGCTGGCGATAAACGCGCAAGCTGGGCTTGGGGCGGTTCTTGCAGCGTGTTGTCGGCCGTTGGCAGCAAGGTATTCTGAATTGGCGGTTTATTGGGCATACGGGCTCTTAAGACTCAATGTCGCTGCAAAGCGGCTGTCAGCGCTGCGTAATAACTGGGCAACAGGGCCTGGATCCGTGCTTTGTGTGCTTCCCACGCCTGGTGGGCTTCGGGCGTTCTTGCCGGCGCGCTTGCCCAGATGGCTTCCGGGAAGTGACTGTCGTCGGACCAGCGCGGAATGATGTGCCAATGCAGGTGCGGCACCATATTGCCGAACTGCGCCAGGTTGATTTTGTCGGGCTGCAGCATTTGTCGCTGTGTCTGTTCAACAAGCCATACGATAGACATAAGTTCGTCGCGTTCGCCGGGTGACAGGTCGGTCATTTCGCTGGCATGGTCCTGCCAGATGACGCGGGTGAAGCCTGGGTGCGATGCGTCGTTGATGGCAATGACGCGTAGGTTGTTATTGCGCCAAAGCACGCCGCCGCCGGGGTTGTTGCATAAGGGGCAATTGCTTGTTGAAGTCATAGTGCTTTTTCCACCGCCCTGACAATGCATTCAAGAACAGCAACGCGGGCGTGTTGTTTGTTATTGGCAGAGAGGATGTGCCATGGGCTATCGGGCGTATCGGTGCGCTTGAACATGTCGTTGGCCGCTTGCTCGTAGGCATCCCATTTTTTACGGTTGCGCCAATCTTCGGGCGTGATCTTGAATGATTTGAAGGTGGACGCTTCACGTTCATGGAAGCGTTTGAGCTGTTCTTTCTTGGTAATGGCTAGCCAGAATTTCAAAACCAGGGCGCCGCTATCGTGCAATTGCGCTTCGAACTGATTGATTTCGTCGTAAGCGCGTTCCCATTCCGCAGGCTTGGCGTATTTTTCCACTCGTTCGACCAGAACACGGCCGTACCAAGATCGGTCGAAGATGGCGATTTTTCCAGGCTGGGGTAGGTCGCGCCAGAAACGCCAGAGGTAGTGGTGTGCAAGTTCTTCCGGGCTAGGGGCTGAAATGGGAATGGCATGGAATTGCCTGGCATCCAGGGCGTGGGTCACGCGCCGTATCGTGCCGCCTTTGCCGGCGGCATCGTTGCCTTCGAAAACCAGGATGAGCGGCAGCTTGGCAAATTTTTTGTCCTGGGCCAATTCGGCCAGCCGGCTTTGCCATAGCGCCAATTGGGTTTCGTACTCTTTGTCGCTTAAGGCCGCGCTGTAGTCAAGTTCATCCAGTCGTGGTGCGGCCCTTTTGTTGGCGGTTTTCGCTGCCTGGCTGCTTGCCGGCATGGCATCGGCAGCCGGAGTGTTTATCAGTTGCCCGCGCTTATTGTCGCGCAAGGCGTAAAGCACGGCCTGACCGGTAGCGACAGCGCGCATTTCTTCATCGGCACTGGGTATGACCTGCCAGGGGGCATGGTCGCTATGAGTCAGAGAGATGCCTAGCGATGCGGCGTCGCGCAGGCGGGCGAATTTTTTTCTGACTTTGATGTCTTGGGCGCTGACTTTCCAGGCGGTTTCGGGCCGGGCCAGCAATGCATCGATGCGTTTTTTTTGGGCATCGTGCGACAGGTGATACCAGAACTTGATGATTTGAACCCCATCGTGGGAAAGCAGGGTTTCGAAGTCGCGTATGGCCTGGGCATGCGCCTGGATTTTCCCATGGTCGGGATGCTTCTTGGCGGCTTCGTGGAGCAAGGGCTGGTACCACGAACCAAAAACAATGCCGATTCTGCCTTGCGCCGGCAGTTGCTGCCAGTAACGCCAAAAGAAAGGATGCGCTTTTTCTTCGCGCGTAGGCTCTCCAAAAGCCATGGTGCGGATATGGCGTGCATCCATCCATTCGTTCAACAGGCTGACGGAAGCGCCCTTGCCCGCACCGTCGATCCCCGAAATGACGATCAGCAAGGAGCGTTTCGCCTTCTTCAGTCTTGCATATTGCGCTTTAAGCAAGGCCGTGCGCAGCCTTGCCACCAACGGCTTGGCCTCTTCTTTGGTGAGCCTGGGGTCGGATTCAGCAATGTCGAACATAGTTCTTCGCCAGTTGTTATCGCCGCCTTGGTGCGTGCGGCAAAGCGTTCCGTCAGGCGTTGAAAAACAACTCCTGAAGCGCTGTGCCCGGCTCGGGGGCACGCATGAAGGCTTCGCCTACCAGGAAGGCGTGCACATCGTGGTCGCGCATCAGTTTGACGTCGTCGCACGACATGATGCCACTTTCCGTGATGACCCGTTTGCCTTCAGGGATGGCTGACAGCAGATCGAGTGTGGTTTGCAAAGAAGTTTCAAAACTGCGCAGGTTGCGGTTGTTGATGCCGACCAGCGATGTCTCTAGTTCCAGCGCAATATCAAGCTCGGCGCGATCGTGGACTTCGACCAGCACGTCCATGCCCAACTCGGTGGCGATGGCTTCGAACTCGCGCAGTTGCTGGGGCGCCAGGGCGGCCACGATCAGCAAAATGCAGTCGGCGCCAATGGCGCGAGCATGGATGATCTGGTAGGGATCGATCATGAAGTCTTTGCGCAAAACCGGCAGGGTGCAGGCGGCGCGCGCCTGGCGCAGGTAATCGTAGGACCCTTGGAAATATTGCACGTCGGTCAGTACGGAAAGGCAGGCTGCACCGTGGGCGGCATACGAGCTGGCGATTTCAACCGGATTGAAGTTTTCGCGGATTACGCCCTTGGAAGGCGAGGCCTTCTTGATTTCCGCAATGATCCCGGGTTTGCCTTGGGCGATTTTTTCTTCTATGGCGCGGGCGAAGCCGCGCAGATCCTTGCGGCTTTTGGCTTCCCGCAGCATATCGGCTTCGCTGCGCATTTGCCGTGCCGTAGCGACTTCGATTTTCTTGGTGTCGAGTATTTTTGACAGGATATCGTTCATGCGGAAAGCTTCCGGGTGTAAGAGCAGAATTCATCAAGCTTGGCACGGGCAGCCCCGTTGGCCAAGGACTCGAAAGCCATTTTCAGGCCTTCTTCGATCGAGTCGGCCTTATTGCCCGCATAAATGGCCAGGCCTGCATTAAAGCCAACGATATCACGAGCGGGGCCTTCGGCGTTGTCGAGGGCTTGCAGCACCATCTGGGCGGACTCCTCGCGATTGTTGACCTTGATGGAGCGATTAGACACCATTGCCATGCCAAAGTCTTCCGGGTGAATTTCGTATTCGCGCACTTGCCCGTCTTTCAGCTCACCCACCAGCGTGGCCGCGCCCAACGATGCCTCATCCATGCCGTCTTTGCCATGCACAATCAATACGTGCTTGGAGCCCAAGCGCTGCAGCACGCGCACTTGAATGCCGACGAGATCAGGGTGGAATACGCCCATCAGCTGATTGGCGGCATTGGCCGGATTGGTCAGCGGGCCAAGAATGTTGAAAATGGTGCGCACGGCCAATTCTTTGCGCACGGCCGCCACGTTCTTCATGGCGCCGTGGTGGGAGGGGGCAAACATGAAGCCTATGCCGGTGTGGTCGATGCTGTCGGCGACTTGTTCGGGGCTTAACATTACGTGGGCGCCCAGGGCTTCGAGCACGTCGGCGCTGCCCGAGGACGACGATGCACTGCGGTTGCCGTGTTTGGCGATTTTCACTCCCGCCGAGGCGGCGACAAACATGGCCGCGGTTGAAATATTGAATGTATTCGAGCCATCGCCGCCAGTGCCGCACATGTCCAGCAGATCTTCGGGATGTTCCGTTTTGACCGGCAAGGCGAATTCGCGCATCACCTGGGCTGCCGCTGCAATTTCACCTACGGTTTCTTTTTTTACCCGCAAGCCCATGATCAGCGCACTGGCGATTTGCGGCGAAACCTCGCCTCGCATCAGCATGCGCATCAGGTGCAGCATTTCGTCGTGGAAAATTTCTCGGTGCTCGATGCAGCGTGAAAGCGCTTCGGTAGGTGTGATGGTCATCATTGTCTCGTATCGTTATTTATATATTCAGGAAGTTTTTCAGCAAGGCGTGGCCGTGCTCGCTAAGTATGGATTCAGGGTGGAACTGAACGCCATAGACGGGCAAGGTCTTGTGGCGCAAGCCCATGATTTCGCCATCGGCAGTTTCAGCAGTGATTTCCAGGCAGTCAGGCAAGGAGTCGCGCTCGACGGCAAGTGAATGATAGCGGGTGACGACAAAAGGCGAGGGCAGGCCGGTGAAAATATCGGTGCCGGTATGGGTGATGTCGGACACCTTCCCGTGCATGATCTGCTGAGCGCGGATAATGTTGCCGCCATAGGCCGCGCCTATGGCCTGGTGGCCCAGGCACACGCCCAGTATGGGCAGCTTGCCGGCAAAGTGCTGGATCAGCTCTATGGATATGCCGGCCTCGGCGGGTGAGCAGGGGCCGGGCGATACGCAAATGCGTTCCGGTTTCATGGCAACGATATCGGCCACGCTGACCTGGTCGTTGCGGCGGACTTCAACGTGCTCGCCCAGTTCGCCAAAGTACTGGACGAGGTTATAGGTAAACGAATCGTAGTTATCAAGCATCAATAGCATGTGTTTCTCCTTGGGATGATGCTTTGCGCGTTAGATGGGTTCGTCCAGGCCGAACTGTACTTGTTCTGCAGCCCGCAATACGGCGCGCGCCTTGGCTTCGGTTTCCTGCCATTCTTTCTCGGGGTCGGAGTCGGCCACTATGCCGGCGGCGGCTTGCACATACAGCATGCCGTCTTTGACGATGCCGGTGCGTATGGCGATAGCGACGTCCATTTCACCGCCGTAGCTCAAGTAGCCGGCAGCGCCGCCGTAGATGCCGCGGCGTACAGGTTCGAGTTCGTCAATGATTTCCATGGCGCGCACTTTTGGGGCGCCGGTCAGGGTGCCGGCGGGGAAGGCCGCACGCAGGACGTCCATGTTGCTCATATCGTCGTGCAGTTCGCCGCAGACATTGGATACCAGGTGCATGACATGCGAATAGCGTTCTATGGTCATGGTGTCGGTCACTTTGACCGTCCCTGTCTTGGCGACACGGCCGACATCGTTGCGGGCCAGGTCGATAAGCATGACGTGTTCGGCGCGTTCCTTGGGGTCAGCCAGCAGTTCTTCGGCCAATTGCGCATCTTGTTCGGGGGTGGCGCCGCGCTTGCGGGTGCCGGCCAGCGGA
>DATJCP010000318.1:0-7381 GCA_035514715.1 Candidimonas sp. | reverse complement strand
GGGCGTAATGCGTTTGCCGCCGTATTCGATAATTCGCGTGCCGGCGGGAATGTCGCGCAAGGCAAATACGCCGGTGCCGTGCAAGGTGGACTGTTTAACGATGTGCCAGGGTGCGAGTGTCATGGGTGTTTTAGGGGCTGGGCGGAAAAGGGAATAAACTGCTGCAGTATCGACATCTTATGCAATAAAGCCAGACTCCGTGAATACTCTTGACGAATCTTCCAGCCGAAATGGCGCCCAAGCCCTGCTTCAAACTCTGATCGCCCATGGCGTGGATACCATTTTCGGTTATCCGGGCGGCGCAGTCCTGCCCTTGTACGACGCCCTTTATTCGGAACCTCGGATTCGCCACGTGCTGGTTCGGCACGAGCAAGGTGCGATGCATGCTGCTGAAGGTTACGCACGCTCCACCGGCAAGCCTGGTGTTGTGCTGGTCACTTCTGGACCAGGCATGGCCAATACCGCTTCGGGGCTGTTGGACGCCATGTGCGATTCCATCCCTGTGCTGTGCATCAGTGGGCAGGTTGCTACCGGCGCCATCGGCACCGACGCGTTCCAGGAGTGCGACGCCATTGGGATTTCCAGGCCGGTGACCAAGTGGAATGCGCAAATTCGGCGTGCCGAAGACGTCGTCGCCATGGCTGCCAAGGCTTATCGCCTGACTACCTCCGGGCGTCCTGGACCGGTGCTGCTGGATTTCCCCAAAGACATACAAATCGGCCAAGTGCCGCCCGAGCCGGCTGCTGCTAGCGAAGCGCCCGATCTGGACGGTACTGATACCAATAGCCCCGCAGCCGAGGCAGCAATCAAGCGCGCCGCGGCACTGATCGCCAATGCCAAGCGCCCGGTTTTTTATGGCGGTGGCGGCCTGGTCAATTCGGGCCTGGACGCTTGCCACGCATTTACCAGTCTGGTTCAGGACATGGCTGCGCCTTGCACGCTCACCCTGATGGGGCTGGGGGCTTTCCCGGCTGACGATCCTTTGTTCCTGGGCATGCTGGGCATGCATGGCACACTGGAGGCCAACCTGGCCATGCACCATGCCGACCTGATTGTTTGCGTTGGCGCGCGCTTCGACGACCGCATCACGGGTCGGCTTTCGGACTTCTGCCCGCATGCCAGCAAAATCCATCTGGATATCGACCCCGCCTCCATCAACAAGGTGGTGCGTGCCGATGTCGCCATGGTGGGCGATTGCTACCCCTTGCTGCGCGCCTTGCGTCGCGAGTTGGCCCAGGTCGAACTCGCGCCCGCCCGGCTGGATGCCTGGTGGCAGCGTATCGGCGTGTGGCAGGCCACGGATTGCCTGAAGGTCACGCCGTCGGCCGAACATATTTTGCCCCAGCACTTGATGCAGCGTCTTGACTACGCACTGACCGGTCTGGATGCCATTATCTCGACGGATGTGGGCCAGCACCAGATGTGGGCGGCGCAATACATCAAGTTCAATCGCCCCAATCGCTGGCTGACTTCAGGTGGTGCAGGCACCATGGGCTATGGCTTGCCTGCCGCCATCGGTGCGCAGATCGCGCACCCTGACAAGCCGGTGGTCTGCGTCAGCGGCGATGCGTCGGTGTTGATGAATATTCAGGAATTGGCCACCGCCACGCAACACCAGACGCCAGTCAAGGTTGTGCTGTGCAATAACGGCCATATGGGTATGGTCCGGCAATGGCAGGAACTGATTCATGACGGCCGCTATAGCCACAGCTATAACGCGTCGATTCCCGACTTTGTGGCCTTGGCCAAGGCCTTTGGCTGGGGGGCGGCTCGTGTCGAGGACCCAGCTCAGCTGGATGCGGCATTGGCCGAGTGCATGGCTTACGATGGCCCGTTTTTCCTTGATGTCGTGGTGCTGGCGCAAGAAAACTGTTTCCCCATGATGCCTGCCGGTTATGGCCATCAGCAGGTCATGTTGTCAGAAGATACCTGGTACGTAGAGGACTAAAGTAAACCCCAATATTCTTGTAGCCTGCGGTGATGTACAAGTATGAGCTTAGTCGCCAACTCATCACTTACAAGTATTAGGGACAAAATGCGTACAACCTGGTTTTCAAAGTGCATGCTTGCCGTTTCGATGGCAGGCATTTTTACTGCCGCGCCAGCATTGGCCGAAACAACGCTGAAAATGGCGTATGCCTTATCGACCAATTCCCATTACGGCGCGGGCGCTGACGCATTTTCGAAGTCCATTGTGGACAGCACCAAGGGGCAGTTCAAGGTCCAGCAGTTCGCCAATAGCGCGTTGGGCGGCGAACGTGAAGTCATCGAAGGCCTGCAGCTGGGCACGATCGACGTTGCTATCGTGTCCACCGGCGCCACTTTGAATTTCGTTCCCAAAACGGGCGTATTCGATATCCCTTTCTTGTTTCGCGACCTGGCCCAGGCGCGTAAAGTGCTGGATGGCGACATCGGCCAGCAAATGTTGGCTGAATTCCCCAAGCGTGGCCTGGTTGCATTGGCCTGGGGCGAACAAGGTTTCCGCCAGCTGACCAATAACATTCGCCCAGTTGCCAAGCCTGAAGATGCCAAGGGCCTGAAAATCCGCACCACAGAAAATCCTATCCACATTGCGGCATTCCGCCAGATGGGCGTGCTGGCCACTCCCATGGCCTGGCCTGAAGTCGCAACGGCTTTGCAACAAGGCACCATAGACGGCCAGGAAAACCCGATGTCGGTCATCGTGTCGGCCAAGCTGCCGCAGCTGCAAAAATACTTATCGTTGACGGCGCACGTTTATGGGCCTGCCCTGGTGCTGATGTCGCCTAACGTTTATGACGGTTTGTCCGATGCCGACAAGGCCAAGTTCAAGGCGGCAGGCCATGACGCGGCGGTCGCCATGCGCGGCTATGTCGATGCTGTTGAAAAGAGCGGTCTTGAAGAGGTCAAAAAGCAGGGCATGCAGGTTAATACCGTTGACCATGCCGCTTTTGTAGCCGCCGTTGAGCCAGTGTATCCACAGTACTACAAGCAGTTCGGTAAAGAGCTGGTCGAATCCATCCGCAACACCAAGTAATTGTTGGGGTTTGCTGTGTGTCGGGGGCTGGCGCAAGTGCCGGCCCTTGTTGGTTTTCACAGCGTGGTTCTCCTAGTGCAATCGCTCAAGCAAGATTCAAAACAGGATCAGTCGTGCCAATAATCCGTTTCATAGACCGCTCGTTATTCCGGTTTATATCTGCAGTAACCCAATTGCTGATTCTTTCCGCCGTGGCTGCCGGGTTCTACCAGGTCGTGGCGCGCTTCGTTCTTGAGTCGCCTGCCGACTGGAGCGAAGCCTGGACACGCGCGGCGCTTATCTGGACGGTCATGCTGGGCGTTGCCCTGGCGTTTCGCCAAGGCGCCATGCTAAGCGTTGAAATGCTTCACAGCATGCTGGGTCCGCGCAAGAAGCGTTGGCTTGAACATATTATTTTGTTTATCTGTGTCAGCTTCCTGGGCTTTATGGCTTGGGCTGGCGGGCAAATGGCATGGCGTGTGCGCTTTCAAACCATGCCCAGCCTCGAGGTATCCATTTCCTGGGTCTATATTGCGATACCGATCGGCATGGTGCTGGCAATAGCTGCCGTAATCGCCCATTGGGCCGAAGGCCCGCGTCAGGCAGTGGTTGACGATACCGTCATCTGATCCCTAATCAATAATGCCAATAAGCCAGGTGAATGCATGTCGCAGTTGATGGTTGTTTCAATGCTGTTGTTTTTTGCGCTGTCCGTGCCGGTGGCCGTTGCTATCGGTTTGGGCAGCATGTTGGGAATTGCCTTCGACGGCAAAATGACCTGGTTGGTCGTGGCCCAGCAGATTTACGCGTCGCTGGATAAGTATCCCTTGGTGGCCGTGCCTTTCTTCATACTGGCCGGTAATCTTATGGAAGCTGGCGGCATATCTGAACGCATGGTGACTTTTGCCAAAAGCGTAGTGGGCGGCTTTCAGGGCGGCCTGGCTTGCACTTGCGTTTTGACCTGCATGATTTTCGCCGCAGTTGCCGGCTCCAGCGTGGCAACCACGTTTGCAGTGGGCGCCATTCTGATCCCGGCCATGGTCAAGCACGGCTACCCCAAGCCGTTTGCCGCATCGTTGCAGGCGTCGGCCGCCGAGCTGGGCGTTATTATCCCGCCATCGATCCCCATGATTCTGTTTGCCGTGGCAACAGATACGTCGGTGGGCGAGTTGTTTATTGCCGGTGTTGGCCCCGGTATTCTGATCGGCCTGGCCTTGATGCTTTATGTCTGGCTGTATGCCCGCAAGAATGGGTATGGCAAGAACGACGGCGATGGGCGCCTGGCGCTATGGCCCGCATTCAAACAGGCCTGGCTGGCGCTGTTGATGCCCGGCATTATTCTGGGTGGCATATACGGCGGCATCTTTACCCCGACTGAAGCTTCGGCGGTGGCGGTGGTATATGCGCTTATTGTCGGCATCTTCGTTTATCGCCGACTGACTTTTGCCAATTTGTCCAAAACTTTGCACCGATCGGTTGTGTCGACGGCGGTGATCATGTTCGTTATCGCCAACGCCGGCGTATTCGGATTCTTGCTTAACCGGGCGGGCATTCCAGCGGCCTTGGGCGAATGGCTAGGCCACATTTTCAGCAATAAATATACCTTTCTGATAGGCGTGAATGCGGCCTTGTTCGTGATCGGGATGTTTATCGAGACGTCGGCTTCGATCGTGGTTCTGGCGCCGCTGCTGTTGCCGGTGGCTATGCATTTCGGAGTGGACCCGGCGCATTTCGGGATCATCATGGTGGTGAATCTGGCGCTGGGCATGGTGACGCCACCTTTCGGGGTGAATCTGTTTGCGGCGTGTGCAGTAGCGAATATTCCGATAGAGCGTTTGGTTAGGCCTTTGCTGCCGTTTGTCGGCGTGGTGGTGGCTTGTCTGCTGCTGATCACTTATGTGCCAGAGATTTCGTTGTTCTTCAAGGAACTGGTGTACGGGTAGGGGGGCGTGTCAGCGTCATTGGCTATGGTGTTCCTGCTTGATCCACGTTGTAGTGCCATTGATCATGGTTATTTCTTCTTAATCCGCGTGGTAGGTCCTGGGAGGTGGTGTTGCGCTTCTCGTGACCTTGTTCGTCGCCCTACGGCGCCGAACACGCGTGGCCCCACTCATCCGCCCATTCGGTCTCCTTTCGTGTGCGGCCCGCTCGGCCCCTATGCCGGGCGCCCCGAAAGTCGCTGCAACACCGCCTCCCAGGACCTGCCACGCTGCAATAGGTAGAAGTAGCATGTCGCTGACACGGGCTGGGTGCTTGGCCTTTTTGCGTGACGTTGGTGACGAATTGGACCAGGCCAGCGATGGCGCAGACCTGCCGCAATGCGCGATATCGCATACTGCGACCGGTGACAATACACATCGCCACGTCCGAGACCCAACGACCGTTGCTAATACCTGGTCCCAAGTTCGAGCAGCCCCGGCTGGCGGGGCGCGCAGGACGAGCAGAATATTTCTTCTGCATCTGCCATGGCCGACGCAAAAAGGCCAAGCACCCAGCCCGTGCCAGCGACCTTGCCAAACCACATAATGCAGCCGATGGTGCGGTGATGGGAATAAGGGAACGAGAAGCCCATATTCCCATCACCGCACCAGTGGCGTGTTAATAATCGCCACCACAAGTAAAAAAGCCCGCCAACCGCAAAAAAGCGCATTGGCGGGCCTTTAGCCAACAATCACCAGTTAGTTAAAACGGTGGATCGTCGTCATTTACATCAGCAGCAACAACTGCAGTCTTGGCAGCAGCCTTCTTCACAGCCGTCTTGCTAACTGCCTTCTTAGCTGCTGTCTTGGTTGCCGTTTTACTTGCCGCTTTCTTAACCGCCGTTTTCGTAGCCGTCTTGGTAGCCGTCTTGGTAGCAGTCTTCTTCACCGCAGTTTTTGCCGCGGTCTTAGTAGCTGTTTTAGTCGCCGTCTTCGTAGCTTTCTTGGCAGCCGTCTTCCCGCCCGGCTTCTCAGGCCGAGGCTCGAATTCAAATCCTATCTTGCCATTCTCCTGCTTGGCCAAATAAGCCTTGAACTTGCGATTGGTACGGCTGGAAACAAAACCATCCAGCAAATCGGTTTTCCCCGTCTCCAGCAGCTTCTGTATCTGCTGCGGAGAAATCTCCTGCTGCAGAATCATTTTTCCGCTACGGAAATCACACGATTTTTCTGGCCCGACAGACTTCTCGCACACATAGTTCATGCCGTGCTCGTACACATGGCTGCTGCACTTGGGGCAGGGTCCTAACGATGTTTGTGCGGAAAAGTCGACCGGCTCGGTATCGTTTTCGTCCTTCTGGCCAAAGTCGAACTCAAGCTTGAACTCGTCGGTAATACGCAGCAGCGCAGCGAACGGACGACCCATTTTGCTGATGAAGCCAGGCAAAGGACCCAGTTCACGCTTGCTGAGCAACTCTTCCACCTCGGGGATTTCAAACGTGCGTCCGCCTGGGTGTTTGCCGATTGAGAAATCGCAGCTGGTGCAGGCGTAGCGCCGGTAGTTTTCCTTGACCACCGCGCCGCACTTGGGGCAGGGTGTGGTTAGCGTGGCATAGTCGCCCGGTACGGTATCGCGTTCGTATTCCTTAGCGCGCTTGACGATGACCTGGGTCATTTGCGCAATCTCGCGCATGAACTCGTCGCGGTCGAGTTGGCGTTGTTCGATTTGCTTTAAGCGATGTTCCCATTCGCCGGTCAGTTCGGGGGAGGTCAGCTCGTTGACGCCCAGGCCGGAGAGCAGCGTCATCAACTGGCGTGCTTTGGCGCTGGGGATAAGGTCGCGGCCTTCGCGGCGCAGGTAGCCCTCGTTGAGCAGGCCTTCGATAATGGCAGCCCGTGTGGCTGGCGTGCCCAGGCCGCGCTCGGACATGGCTTCGCGCAAGGCTTCATCGTCCACCAGTTTGCCAGCGCCTTCCATGGCGGACAACAGCGTGGCTTCATTAAAGCGGGCAGGAGGTTTGGTGGCCAGGCCTTTGGCGTCGACGTCTTCGGTCTTGACCTTTTCGCCGTCGGATACGGCTACCAGGTTGGTATCGTCGCCCTGGATTTCGCGGCCGTAGATGGCAAGCCAGCCTGGCGCTACCAGCACCTTGCCTTCGGTTTTGAAATGATGGCCAGACACTTCGGTAATACGTGTCGTCACGCGGAACTCGGCGGCGGGGAAAAAGACCGCCAGAAAGCGCTTGGTGATCAGTTCATAGATCTTGCTTTCGGCTTCGCTGAGTTCACGCGGAATTTGCATGGTCGGAATAATGGCGAAGTGATCCGACACTTTTTTGTTGTCGAAAATGCGCCGGTTAGGCTTGACCCATTTTTCCTTGCATACGGTTTCGGCAAAAGGGCGCATGCTGGCAGCGGCGGATGAACCGCCTTCCGCCAGGGCCTGCATGGTTTGCTGGACCGTCTG
>DATJCP010000317.1:0-5850 GCA_035514715.1 Candidimonas sp. | reverse complement strand
CTCAAGTGGCCGGGCCAGGGTGTTTGAACTCGTCACAACCTCCATGATCAGCATGCCATAATCTTCGCAGGTTGCCAGGGCGACCAGGCTGTTGGAATGATCTGCCAGTTTTCTCATGTAAGGCAGGACCAAAGGCCGCAGCGCCATGCCTCCAAGCATGGAATAACTTAGTGACAGTACTTTGGCCCCTAATCGATAAGCGGCATGCAGAGAGTCGTACTCAAGATAGCCAAGCTTCACAAGCGTATGGGTCAGGCGCGATACGGTTGAACGAGGCAGCTTGCTAAGCTGCGCCAGTTCACTGTTCGTCATCAGCGGATGCGATACCCGGAAACAGTCCATGAGCGCCAAGCCGCGAGACAGCGCAATGACGATTTGCCGGTCGTTGGACGAAGTTGCCGTTTTTTCATTCATATAGAACCAGCATGCCGCTGTTAGATAATGCCTTGCTTGCGGTAGGCTGCCAGCGTTTCTTCAGTAAGACCCAGCAGGCTCGACAGTATTTCATCGTTATGCTGCCCTAGCAGGGGCGGGGCAAGCTTGTATTGCACGGGTGTTTCCGATAGACGAATAGGGCTTGATACGGTATCGACTTCGTGTCCGTCGGGATGTTTGATGGTTGTGCGCAACTTCCTGTGCTGAACATGCGGATCCTGGAAGGTTTGCGCGTAGTTGTTGATGGGGCCGCACGGAACGCCATGCTTTTCCAGTTGTTCCAGCAGGTAATCCCGCTTGAAATTTGCGAGTATTGCAGCGACTTTGGGGATGAGCTGGTCGCGATTGCTCAGGCGTGACGGTGTGCTTATAAACAAAGGGTCGCTGGCTAGTTCAGGCTGCTCCATTGCCCGGCAGAATTTTTGCCATTGCGCATCATTTGCCACCGCAAGAATCATTTCCCCATCGCTGGTGTCGAACACACCATAAGGAACGGCGTTCGCGTGTGCGTTGCCATAGCGTTTTGGCAAATTTCCCGTGGCGAAATAGTTGGCGACTTGGTTCGATCCGAACGCAACAATGCAATCGAGCAAGGCGGTGTCAATGTATTGTCCAATACCTGTTTGTGCGCGGTGCACCAGTGCGCCCAGAATAGCTACGGTCGCATACAGCCCGGTGGTAATGTCGGCCACCGCGATGCCGACTTTTTGCGGTCCACCGCCCGGTAAATCGTCTCTTTCCCCGGTGATGCTCATCAGGCCGCCCATACCTTGGAAAACATAGTCGTAACCAGGACGGTGTGAGTAGGGGCCGTCTTGGCCGAATCCCGTTACCGAGCAGTAGATGATGCTGGGGTGAGTTCGTTTGATGCTGTCGTAATCAAGACCGTAGCGCTTAAGGTCGCCCACTTTATAGTTCTCGACTAAAACATCACAAGACTCCAGCAGTTGCTGAATGATTTTCTGTCCGTCTGGCGTGGAAATATCGACAGTGATGGATTTTTTGCCGCGATTGGTCGACGAAAAATAGGTGGAGTCGGTTAGGGGAGCACCTTTTTCGTCTTTCAGCCATGGCGGCCCCCAGCTTCGCGTGTCATCCCCTACGCCTGGCCGTTCCACTTTGATGACTTCGGCCCCCATATCCGCCAGATTTTGAGTACACCATGGGCCAGCGAGAATGCGTGTCAGATCGAGGACTCGGATATGGGAGAGAGCACCTTGCATGGCATAACCTCATATATAAAATGTTTGTATATAAAGCGTTTGATTTTGCTGCGGTTCATGGGTTCATAGCAAGTGTTATTCCATTCTGCGGAATGACTCTCGGTGTTTTCCATTACCCGCCTTAGACTGTATTTACACTGACTGAGGAAAAAACATGACAGCATTGACTTCATTTGACCGGACGTTTGCCCCCCGACTGGAGGATGTCAATCACGTCCCTGCCGCAGCACTGGTCGCACCGGACTGCCGCGGATCCAATTTTTGGGAAATAGATACCGCCATTGCTGATTTGCTGGCGCTGCACTTGCCCTCGGATGTGGTCGCTTTTATAACGCCGCATTTGCAGAGGTTAGGGCAGGTTGCCGGCGACCGTCTGGATGAGTTGGCCATGATTGCCGATAAAGAGCGAAATAAACCGGTGCTGCGGACTCGCACCCGCTTTGGTGTCGATGAGGATTGGGTGGATTACCATCCCGCGTATCGAGAGATGGAGAAAATTGGTTATAGCGATTTTGGTATTCATGCCATGTCGCGCACCGAGGGGGTTTTAGGCTGGGCCAAGCGCTACCCGCCTCTTGCAAAATATGCCTTTCAGTATTTGTTCGTTCAGGCCGAATTCGGTTTGATGTGTCCCATTAGCGTGACCGATAGCTCGGTTTATTTGATCCAGCGCTATGGCGACGAGGCGTTGAAGCGGCGGTACCTGCCAGGAATGACCAGCACAGACCCCACTAAGCTGCTCAAGGGAACGCAGTTCATGACTGAACGCGGGGGTGGGTCCGATATTGGAACGAACCGCTTGAAGGCAGTAAAAGAGGGCGATCATTGGCGGCTATATGGCGACAAGTGGTTTTGCTCGGCGGTGGATGCCGACGTGGTACTGCTGCTGGCCCGTCCTGAAGGGGCGGAAGGCGGTACAAAAGGGCTTGCGCTATATGCGATGCCGCGCCACCTTGATGATGGAAGCCGCAATCAATACCGTATTGCCCGCCTGAAAGACAAGATGGGTACGCGCTCCATGCCCAGTGGAGAGGTGCTGTTTGAAGGTGCGCTGGCCTATCTGGTTGGCGATGTCCATAAAGGCCTGAAGCAAATGCTCGACCAAGTCAACTTGTCGAGGCTGTCGCATGGTGTTCGTGCGGCAGCGATGATGCGCCGTTGCTGGAATGAAGCCATGGTTGTGTCCAATTACCGCATTGCATTTCAACGGCGCCTGATTGATCTGCCTTTGCATCGCCGGCAATTGATGAAGCTGTTGCTGCCTACCGAGCAATCGCTGTCGATGTTTACCTATGCGGCGCAGGTCATGCAACGTGCCGATGAAGGCAACTTGCAGGCAACGCGGGAGTTGCGGATTCTTACGCCATTGCTCAAGTTCCGGGCTTGTCGCGACAACGTCAAAGTGGCGACCGGCTCGATGGAGGTGCGTGGAGGGAACGGCTACATCGAGGATTTCGTTAACGAAAAACTGGTGAGAGACTCGCATATTGGCGTCCTGTGGGAAGGAACCAGCAGTGTGAATGCGCTCGATGCCGTGCAGCGTGCCGCCGGTAAGGATGGCGCCCATCGCGCGCTTGCCACGTCAATGAAAGAGTGGCTCGATGCATCGCCAGGAGTTCCTGACGCATTGGTAAGCCAGCTTGTTGATGCAGTTGATGATGCTTGCTTGTTTATGGATGAGTGCACCTCATTACCAGAGGGCGAGGCCAGCAGCCGCGAGGCGGCTTCGCGTATGTACCACGCAGTAAGCGCCGCATTGCTTGCAGGAGAGGGCGCACGTATTGGCGGCAATGGAGGCGACGCGCGTCGTTTGCTGATCGGTAGACAAGTACTGCTGCATCGCTTGGGTATCGGAAAGCGTGATTTGAAGAAAGAGCTGGAGATAGAGAAGTTGCTGCTACAGACCGACCCTGTGTCACTGGCAGAGGCTCAGTCGCTTGTCAGTTGAATGTGGAATTTTTTTTATACAACATTAAAAAATATCGAGACAAACATGCACCCATTACTTCGAGCTTTTAGTCCCGTTTTGTGCTCGGTTGCGCTGGCATCACCGTTTGCCAGCGCGCACGCCGACACGTATCCAGACCGCCCCATTCGACTGGTCGTCCCTTATGGCTCAGGTGGACCGACCGACATGCTGGCGCGCGCACTGGCCCAGCGCATGTCAGAGCGCCTGAAGCAGCCTATTGTTGTCGAGAATAAACCGGGGGCTGGCGGCATCATCGGTGTCGAACATGTGGCTAAGTCGCAACCCGACGGTTATACGCTGTTGTTTACGGCCAGCGGTACCATGGTGATCAACCCGGCCATGAATTCGACGCTCCCCTATAAAGCCAGCGACTTTGCGCCGGTATCCAGCGCAGCCTCGTATACGATGTTCCTGGCGGTTAATCCAAAGTTGAATTTCAAGTCGCTTAAAGATTTGATTGACTATGGCAAGGCTAATCCGGGCAAGCTGTCGTATGGTTCTGCGGGTAATGGCACCTCGAACCACTTGGCCGGCGAGTTGTTGCAAGATAAAGCGGGGGTCAAGATGATTCACGTGCCTTACAAAGGCAACGCTCCTGCAATGACCGATGTGATCGGCGGCAATATTTCCATGATGTTCGACCTGCCATCAACGACCTTGCCCTATGCCAAAACAGGTCAGGTCAAACTGTTGGGGACAACGGGCCAGAAAGAGGACGCGCTTGCGCCTGATATTCAGCCTATTGCCAAAGCCGTGCCCGGTTACGACGTGACTTCGTGGTTTGGTGTGTTTGCACCTGCAAAGACGTCACCGGCGATTGTTAACAAGCTTAGCGGCGTCATCGTCGATATTCTGAAAGACCCAGCCGTTAGTGCCGCGCTGGTTAGCCAGGGGTACCAGGTGTTTGGAAGCACGCCTGCCAGGCTTGCCGAGATGGTCGATACAGACTCGAAGCTGTGGGGCAATCTTATTAAACAAGCGAATCTTCAAATTAAGTAAGTTCATACAGATGCAAAAAAGCCTGCATGGTTACTGTGAACCATGCAGGCCTTTTACTGCGTGTGGATGATTTCGGGCTTAGGCCTTGGCAAACCCAGCGCGTTTGCGTTGTGCGCACCAGCGACCAACCAGCACGATTAGGATGGCGCCGGCAATTTCGACCGCCAGTTTTACCGTGCCCGAAACCTCGCCGAATTGCTCAACGACGAAAATGTCGGTAATCAGCATGCCGCCTGCGATCCAGCCCAATAGCGCTGCGCCAAAGGTAACCACCGAAGGAAAGCGGTCGATCAGCTTCAGTACCAGTGTGCTGCCCCAGATAATGATGGGCACGCTCACGACCAGGCCGAAGATGACCAGGCCGATTTGATGGTCGGGGTTTGCCGATTGAGCTGCGCCGGCAATGGCAAGGACATTATCCAGGCTCATGACGAAGTCGGCCACGAGAATGGTTTTGACTGCGGCCCATACCGATGCGCTGCCCTGGATGTTGCCGTGTGCATCTTCGTCTGGAATCAGAAGCTTGATGCCTACCCACACCAGCAGGATTGCGCCCACAATTTTCAAGAACGGGATGCTCAGCAAGGTCAGGGCAAATGCGATCAGTGCAACGCGCAGGAAAATAGCGCCTGCCGTACCCCACAAAATTCCCTGCATGCGCTGTTTCTTGGGAAGGTTGCGGCAGGCCAGTGCGATTACTACGGCGTTGTCTCCGCCAAGAAGAATGTCGATCAGAATAATCTGAAAGACGGCCGCCCAGCTCATTGTTTGTAAAAATTCAAGCATCGGTCACCCTATAAGGTATCAAGTCATTATTGAAAGAAACGGATCGGCCCGTTAGTCATGACTTGAGCTGCACCTTGGTAGCGATGCGGGAGCTCCAGACAAAACAAAATGGCCTGATCCAATCAGGACGCAGGCCATACACTTGTTTCTGGAGTATGCACCTTGCCCTTGATGGCAAGGTCTTGCTTGCAACATTGTGATGTTGCCCGGACACCGGGTGCTTGCAGATTGCTACAAGACAGCCGTAATGACGATGCCGCGGTGGAAAAGCTACTCCCCTTGATGTCCGAAAGTATATTCGAAGTTTCAAGATAGTCAAGAAGTATTCAGCTTCTGTTCAGTGAAATGTAGCTTGCCCGTTATTGTCTGGAGTGGGGATAAAGCAATGCGGACTTTGGACGACATTGGCGGTGAACCGGCAAATTTCAGTATTGATGC
>DATJCP010000316.1:0-3477 GCA_035514715.1 Candidimonas sp. | reverse complement strand
GCATCCTGGATGTATCGCTAGACCAGAATGCGCTGGAAACCATGCCTGTGCATGAGTACGTGGACATGTACGTAATCTAACGGGTTATCCTTACACCTTTTACTACGCTAAACCCGCCGCTTGCCATCATGCTTCAAACTTTTGCGTTTTACGCCCTGCCCTTTACCTTTACCTTGCTTGTTGCCTGTGCGCTGACCTCCCTGGCTTCCGGATTCATGCTACTGCTGTTCAGGCTTAGGAAAACCAACGAAACATTCCGCCACCCATACCTGAAGCAACACTCGTGGGAGCGCTATCCTCTTGCTATACGCGCCGCCATCTTGCTGGATTATTTCCTGAGAATCTGCTTCCCCAACAGCAAGTTCTGGATCATAGGCCAGGCCAATCGTTTGCTGTCGCATATACAGCCGGCCGACGTTCCATCGCGCATCAAGTGGCCCCTGATCGGTTTCTGGGGCGGCTGCTTTGTCGGTATTATCGCCATGGTGCTGCTGTGGAGCCTGATCCTGCTTACAATGAATACCTGATTTTTTACTTCGATAGCCAGGACCTTTAATGAGCCGCAGCATAGAACACAACCTTGCCAAGCAACGCTTCGAATGGATGGAAGACGGCATACTCAGCGTGCTGGACTATGAACTATTGAACGGGGTCATGACGATTACACACACAGGCGTCCCAGAGGCCGTAGGTGGCCGCGGTATCGCCGGCGACCTTACCAAGTACGCACTGGAAACCGCCCGCGAAAAAGGCTGGGCGGTACGTCCGCAATGCTCGTATGCCGCCGCCTATATGCGCCGTCACCAGGAATACGCCGACCTTCAAGCGTAGTAGCCGCCCCTGCTTTTAGCATCAACGCAACACAAGCGTCTTTCAAGTCTTATATAAGATATAAGACATTTGCTTCCCTTCCTGCTTCCTTCTACAATTGGAAAGAAGCAATTTCCCCTAATCCTCGCAAAAAAGGGCATGCACAATGCTGGAATCTTATCGCCAACACGTTGCCGAACGCGCCGCGTCAGGCATCCCTCCTCTTCCTCTTTCCCCTCAGCAAACCGCCGACCTGATCGAACTGCTTAAAAACCCGCCCGCTGGCGAAGAAGCATTCCTGGTCGACCTCATCACGCATCGTGTACCTGCCGGCGTTGATGATGCTGCCAAAGTCAAAGCATCCTACCTGGCTGCCATTGCGCTGGGCAAGGAAGCCTGTGCCCTGATCGACAAGAAGCATGCCACTGAACTGCTGGGCACCATGCTTGGCGGCTACAACATCAGCGCGCTGATCGAACTGCTGGACAATGCAGAACTTGCTGCTGTCGCTGCCGAAGGCCTGAAAAAGACCCTGCTCGTGTTCGACGCATTCCACGACGTCAAGGACAAGGCAGACAAAGGCAACCCGCATGCCAAGGCCATCTTGCAAAGCTGGGCCGACGCGGAATGGTTCACCAGCCGCCCCGAAGTCCCCGAGAGCATGACCATTACCGTTTTCAAGGTAACTGGCGAAACCAATACCGACGACCTGTCGCCCGCGCCCGACGCCTGGAGCCGCCCCGACATTCCCCTGCATGCCCTGGCCATGCTCAAGAACCCGCGCCCCGGTATCGAGCCTGAAGAGCCCGGCAAGATAGGCCCCATCAAGTTCATAGAAAGCCTCAAAGAAAAAGGCCACCTTATCGCTTATGTCGGCGACGTGGTCGGCACTGGCTCGTCGCGCAAATCGGCCACGAACTCGGTTCTCTGGCATACCGGCGAAGACATTCCTTTCGTACCCAATAAACGTTTCGGCGGCGTTTGCCTGGGCGGCAAAATTGCACCCATTTTCTATAACACCATGGAAGATGCGGGCGCACTGCCTATCGAACTCGATGTTTCCCAGATGAATATGGGCGACGTCATCGAACTGCGCCCCTACGACGGCGTGGCCCTGAAAAACGGTGAAGTCATCGCCGAATTCAAGGTCAAGTCCGACGTGCTGTTCGACGAAGCACGCGCAGGCGGACGTATCCCCCTTATCGTCGGCCGCGGCCTTACCGCCAAAGCCCGCGAAGCACTGGGTCTGCCTGTATCGACCCTGTTCCGTCTGCCGCAAGTTCCTGCCGACACCGGCAAGGGCTTCACCTTGGCGCAGAAAATGGTCGGACGCGCTTGCGGCCTGCCTGAAGGACGCGGCATGCGCCCAGGCACCTACTGCGAACCCAAGATGACATCGGTGGGCAGCCAGGACACCACCGGCCCCATGACACGCGACGAACTGAAAGACCTGGCTTGCCTGGGCTTCTCGGCCGACCTGGTCATGCAATCGTTCTGCCACACCGCCGCCTACCCTAAACCAGTAGACGTCAAGACTCACCATGAACTGCCTGCTTTCATCAGCACACGCGGCGGTATTTCGCTGCGCCCCGGCGACGGCATCATCCACTCGTGGCTGAACCGCATGCTCTTGCCCGATACCGTGGGTACAGGCGGCGACTCGCACACTCGTTTCCCTATCGGCATCAGCTTCCCCGCAGGCTCTGGCCTGGTGGCATTTGCCGCCGCAACGGGCGTCATGCCGCTGGATATGCCGGAATCGGTGCTAGTGCGCTTCAAAGGCAAGCTGCAGCCTGGCGTTACCCTGCGCGATCTGGTCAATGCCATTCCGCTGTATGCCATCAAGCAAGGTCTGCTGACCATCGAAACGCAAGGCAAGAAAAACATTTTCTCGGGCCGCATTCTTGAAATCGAAGGTTTGCCAGACCTGAAAGTCGAGCAGGCATTCGAACTGTCAGACGCGTCGGCAGAACGTTCCGCCGCCGGCTGCACTGTGCGCCTGGACAAGGCTCCCATCATCGAATACATCAACAGCAACATCACGCTGCTGAAATGGATGATCGCCAACGGCTACGAAGACGAGCGCACACTGGGCCGCCGCATCAAGGCCATGCAGGCCTGGCTGGACAATCCACAATTGCTGGAACCCGATGCCGATGCCGAATACGCTGCGGTTATCGAAATCGATCTGGCCGACGTGCACGAGCCTATCGTTGCCTGCCCTAACGACCCCGACGACGTCAAAACCTTGTCGGATGTTTCGGGCACCGTCATCGACGAAGTGTTTATCGGCAGTTGCATGACCAATATCGGTCACTTCCGCGCCGCGTCCAAGCTGTTGGAAGGCAAGCGCGACATCCCCACGAAGCTGTGGGTGGCGCCTCCAACCAAGATGGACCAGAAGCAACTGACCGAAGAAGGCCACTACGGTGTTCTGGGCAGCGCTGGCGCCCGCATGGAAATGCCCGGCTGCTCGCTATGCATGGGCAACCAGGCACAGGTACGCGAAGGCGCCACGGTCATGTCGACCAGCACGCGCAACTTCCCGAACCGCCTGGGCAAGAACTCGAATGTGTTCCTGGGCTCGGCTGAACTGGCTGCCATTTGCTCGCGCCTGGGTCGTATTCCGACCAAGGAAGAGTACATGGCCGACATGGGCGTGCTGAG
>DATJCP010000315.1:0-2143 GCA_035514715.1 Candidimonas sp. | reverse complement strand
GCCCGCTTGGAAATCAGGTTCCAGGTGGCGTGAAGCCCGGCCGCAATGACGACCAGTAGAAATATCTGTAGCGTCATTGCTGCAACGTGATCATGGGCGGCTGGCCAGGTTTAGAGGATTTCTTCCACGACAGTGGCCGGCCTGCATAAACGCGTTCCCTTGTCTGTAATGACAAAAGGACGGTTCATCAAGATGGGATGCTGGGCCATGGCGTCGATCAGTTGCTCTTCGGTAACTGATGGATCGCCAAGCTTGAGTTCCTGGAACAAGGTTTCCTTGCTGCGTATGGCTTCGTGGGCCGACAAGCTGGCTGCTTTGATCATGCTGGCCAATTCGCTGCGTGACAGAGGCGTTTGAAGGTATTCGACGACGTTGGCTTGTATGCCGCGATCGTGAAGCATTTGCAGTACGGTGCGCGAAGTGCCGCAACGAGGATTATGATAGATCGTAGTCATTGCCGTGTATATCAAGGTCATGTAGCAGACCCGACATCTTAGCCCAGTTTCAATAGCGTTCAGGAAGCCACCATGAAGTTATTTCGCCGAATATTTGCTGTTTCGTCTGTAACGCTTGTCCTGGCGTGTGTTGCGCCATTGGCTGCACAAGCACAGTTGAAAACCGGAGCATCCGCTCCTGGTTTTACCCTGGAGGCCACGCTTGGCGGCAATGCGTTTTCGTTTTCGCTGGACGAAGCGCTGAAAAAGGGCCCGGTGGTGCTTTATTTTTATCCGGCAGCCTTTACTAAAGGGTGCACGATCGAAGCTTATGATTTTGCCGAGGCAACCGATGAGTACAAGCGCTATGGCGCAACGGTATTAGGTGTCTCGGCCGACAAGCTGGACAAACTCAAGGAATTTTCCGTCAGCGCTTGCCGCAGCAAGTTTGCGGTGGCCGCCGACCCGGATGCCAAGGTGATCAGGGCTTATGACGCCAAGATGGCTTTCATGCCGAATATGGCGAATCGCATTTCCTATGTGATCACTCCGGATCACAAGGTGTACTACGAGTACAGCAGCATGGACCCTGACAACCATGTGGCCAACACGATGGCTGCGGTGAAGAAATGGGCTGCGAATAAGCCTTGAGTCGCCAAGCACGACGCGTCAAAAGGCCTTTTTGGCGTCATGCCTTTCAATGTTAAAGTACCAAGATCATTAGCCAGGAAGTGACGCGTACTTCATGACATCGATTTATTCTTTTTCGGCTCAGGCGCTTGACGGCGAAAGCGTTGCGCTTTCACGCTACGAAGGCCAAGTGCTTTTGGTTGTCAATGTCGCCTCCGAATGCGGATTCACTCCTCAATACCAAGGCCTTCAGGCCTTGTACGCAGAATATCGCGACCAGGGGTTTGCCGTGCTCGGGTTTCCGTGCGATCAGTTCGGTCACCAAGAACCGGGCAGCGCAGATGAAATTGCCAGCTTTTGCTCAAGCAAATATGGGGTTACCTTCCCCATGTTCGACAAAATCGAAGTCAATGGCCCTGAGGCCCATCCCCTCTTTGCATGGCTTAAGAGCGAAAAGGCGGGTGTGCTTGGCAGCCAGAATATCAAATGGAATTTCACCAAGTTTCTGGTGGGCCGCGATGGCCGCGTGCTGCAGCGCTACGGTTCGATCAGCAAGCCCGAGGCCTTGCGCAGCGACATTAGCAAAGCGCTAGCTGCTTAGAGGGCAGCGCAACAATGCAACGAGGATACCGATGATAGCTTTGTATTACTGGACTACCCCGAACGGACACAAGATAACGCTTTTTCTTGAAGAATCCGGGCTGCCGTATACGATATTCCCCATCAATATCGGCAAGGGTGACCAGTTCCAACCCGAATTTCTGAAAATCGCCCCTAATAATCGTATTCCAGCCATTGTCGACCACGCTCCTGCCGATGGCGGGGAGCCGATTTCGGTATTCGAGTCGGGCGCCATACTTCAATACCTGGCAGAGAAAACCGGGCAATTCATTCCCAAGACCTTGCGGGGCCGTGTCGAGGTCATGCAGTGGCTGTTCTGGCAAATGGGTGGTCTGGGCCCTATGGCCGGGCAGAACCATCATTTCAATACGTATGCCGTCGAAAAGATCCCTTACGCGATTGACCGCTACGTTAGGGAAACCGCCCGTCTCTACAGCGTGCTGAACCACCGTTTGGCC
>DATJCP010000314.1:0-17104 GCA_035514715.1 Candidimonas sp. | reverse complement strand
GCTTTTGGGAACGATATCGCCGTTGGCTTCCACTGCGATACGCTTGCCTTGATAGCCTAGAAACGCAATCAGTTCGGAGACAGTATTGACCTGTTCAAGCTGCTGGGCTTTACCGTTAAGGGTGATGTTCATTTATTCAGTCCTGATGTTGGGTATAGGCATACCGGATTGGCGCAAATCACCTAATCCGGTATGCCTTGCATGACGCTGTAGCTTACATGCTGAATCTGTCGGTTGCGGCAATGAGCTTGGCCAGTATGCCGGGCTCGTCGAAGGCATGGCCCGCGTCGTCAACCAGGTGGAACTCGGCTTGAGGCCAGGCCTTGTGCAATTCCCAGGCGGTTCTGGCAGGCGTGCAGGCATCGTAGCGGCCTTGAATGATGACTCCGGGAATGCCGCGCAGCAGGTGGGCGTTGCGCAGCAGCTGGCCCTCTTCCATGAAGCCGTGGTGCACGAAATAGTGGTTTTCTATCCGGGCGAAGGCCAGCGCCGACTCGTCGGCCGCATGCGCTTGTACGTGGGCCTCGCTGGGCAACAATGAGATGGTGTGGCTTTCCCATTGGGTCCAGGCTTGCGCCGCTTCAAGGCGTACGCTACGGTCGCTGTCGGTCAGTCGTTTGCGGTAGGCGGCCATCAAGTCGTGGCGTTCGTCTTCGGGGATAGGAGCCAGGTAGTTTTCCCAGTGGTCGGGAAAGAGCCATGAGGCGCCTTCCTGATAGAACCACCGCAGTTCTTCGCGCCTGACCGTAAAAATCCCGCGCACAATCAGCGCACTGACATGCTGGGGGTGGGTCTGGGCGTAGGCCAAAGCCAGCGTAGAGCCCCAGGAACCGCCGAAGATCAGGGCCTGCTCTGTTTTAAGCACTTCGGTGCGCAGGCGTTCTATATCGGCAACCAGGTCCCACGTTGTGTTGTTGTCCAGGCTGGCGTGGGGGGTAGACCTGCCGCAACCGCGCTGGTCGAACAATAGAATGTTGTAGCGTTCCGGGTTGAACAGTTGCCGATGGGTGGGAGAACAACCGCCGCCGGGGCCGCCGTGCAGGAATATGGCGGGCTTGCCGGCAGGGTTGCCGCAAAGCTCCCAATACACGCGATGGCCGTCTTCGGTATTCAAAAAGCCGTCGGCATAAGGCTGGATTTCTGGATACACCTGAACTTTCCTTGTGTAGTGCAGCCCGCTGGCAATGTGCAGGCCGCGATGTCCCGACAATTACTTGCGGGTAAAGATCAAATCCCATACGCCATGACCCAGGCGCAATCCGCGGGTTTCAAACTTGGTTTGAGGGCGGAAGTCGGGGCGGGGGGCATAGCCGTCGGGCGACGTGTTGACCAGGCTGGGTTCGCCGCTAAGCACTTCCAGCATTTGCTCGGCATAATTTTCCCAGTCGGTGGCGCAATGTATATAGCCGCCCGGCGCAATGCGGCTGGCCAGCAGCGCAATGAACGCGGGCTGGATCAGGCGGCGCTTGTGGTGGCGCTTCTTGGGCCAGGGGTCTGGGAAGTAGATGTGCACGCCGGCCAGAGAATCCGGGGCGATCATGTCGCGCGCCACTTCGACCGCATCGTGCTGAATGATGCGAATGTTGGGCTGGCCCGATTCGTCTATGCGTTTGAGCATGGCGCCCACGCCGGCATTGAACACTTCTATGCCCAGAAAGTTGTCATCGGGCCTGGCTGCGGCGATTTTCAGGGTGGTTTCGCCCATGCCGAAGCCGATTTCCAGGACTGTCGGGGCAGTGCGCCCGAAAGCCTTGGCGAAATCCAGCGTAGCGCGGCGGTAGGGAAGGGACCACAGCGGCATCAGGCGGTCCAGGGCTTCTTTTTGCCCCGGGGTGATATGGGCGCGCCTGTGCACAAAGCTGCGAATGTGGCCTGCCCCGGATGGCGCCGTCGACGTGATGACATTGTCGGATGCGGGGGCGTCGCCGGTAGGCGCGGCAAGGGCTTTATCCGCCGGAGCGGGTAAGTCGGAATTAGGTGAAGTGGTCATGTTCATGGGTGAGATTGTAGCGATTGCCGAAGATTTTTTTGTATGAATAGGCAAAAGAATGCTTGGTGTGCGGCAAAAAGGGGCAGGGTAGGGCTATAATTCGCTCCTTGCTTTTTTGGGCTTGTCCCAAATTACGCACATGTCTTCCTGAATCAGGACAGGCGGGTGTATCTCAATGGTAGAGAAGCAGCTTCCCAAGCTGATGACGAGGGTTCGATTCCCTTCACCCGCTCCATTTTCTATGCGCTACCCGTTAGTAGATCTTGCATGCTTCAATAGTTTACTTGACCACTTTTGGTGAAACCCGTAAGGTGTTCTTCGAGTTGCGTCTGCGAGAAGGGTTGACCATGTCCGAAGATCAAGATTATTCAGCACTTTATTTACATTTCGGTACAAATAGCCCGTACTGGCGTTTGGGAATAGATAGCGATGCGATTTCGCTATCCGCCATACGTAATGAGGTACAAATCGCGATAGGGCTCACGCCAGACCAGGCGCAGCGCGTTCGCAGCATGACCGGAATTACCGCAAGCTTGCGCATAGACGTGCGTATCTTTGACGACGATATTCAGTTGCACTTGGTGGGCAGAAAAGTCAATGCCAATGAGTGGGCGGGCACAGCGTCTGCGCATGGCGACACAGATTCCGTTGCCCGGGACCTGGTCGAAGGGCTTTCGTTTGCTGAGCGCGTGGTGTCTGAAGCCAATTCCGTGATCGTTATCGTTGATCAAAACGGCCGCGTCCAGCGCTTCAACCGCTTGGCCGAGGAATACACGAACAAGCGCGAGCAAGACATTATCGGCAAGAGTGTTTTCGAGCTTTTCATGAGCCCTGAAGAAGCTGCAGCATCGCAGCGCAACATTGCCGGTTTTTATCGCAACGGACATTCCTACGAGGCCGAACGCCTGATCAATACGGTTAAGGGTAAACGGCTGTTTCTTTTTCGCAACAAATTTGTCAGCAGCGGCAGCGGGAAAAAGCAGAATTTCCTGATTTGTTCAGGAACGGACATTACCGAGGAGCGCCAGGCACAGGAGCGTCTGCGCATTTTGGCTAATACGGACGTGCTGACAAGTCTGCCCAACCGCTATGCGATTAATGAGCTCCTGAACACTGCGTTCAAAAGCGGCCAGGAAAAAAAGTCGACGCTGGGCGTGCTTTTCATGGATCTGGATAACTTCAAGCGCGTCAATGACCATTATGGCCACCCCTTCGGGGACAAGTTGCTGCGTCTGGTGTCGACCGCCATCGCGGGTTGCTTGTCCGACGATCAGATACTGGGGCGTTTTGGCGGCGATGAGTTCATCGTGCTGCAAGAGAACGCCACTATCGAGTCGCTGGAAGCTACGGCGCAACGTATCCTGGGGGCCATGCGATTGCCGTTTCGTCAAGGGCTGATCGAGGTCTACACCAGCTGTTCGATTGGTATCGCCTTGTCTCCAGATCATGGGGAAGACGCCGAGAGCCTCATTCGCAACGCAGATATGGCCATGTACGCGGCAAAGGAAATGGGGCGGCGTACCTACAAAGTGTTTGCCTCCGATATGGATAAGCGAGTCGCAGATTATGTGTGGCTTGATACCAATCTGCGCAAGGCATTGTCAGACGGTCAATTGCAGTTGTATTACCAGCCCAAGCTTTCAGCTAGAACGGGAGCCATTTGCGGGGTAGAGGCGCTGGTGCGTTGGCTTTCCCCCGAAGCCGGCATGATTGCGCCTTCGGAATTCATTCCTTATGCAGAGGAATCCGGCTTGATTGCTCCACTGGGCGGATGGGTTATGCATGAAGCGGCGCGTCAATCGGCATTGTGGCGAAGTCAGGGAATGAACCTTCGTATAGCGATCAACGTGTCGGCGCGTCAATTGGCCGACAATTCATCTATCGGCTATTTCATGGATGCGCTCAGCAACGCCAGCCTGGAGTCGTGCTCGTTGGATATCGAGCTCACGGAAAGTTGTCTTATCGAAGATGAGGTGGCTGCCATCAAGGTAATCCGCCAGTTCCGGAAGTTGGGGGCCGAAGTGCATATGGACGATTTCGGTACAGGCTATTCGTCGCTATCGCAGTTGGCTCGCATACCGTTGGATGCCATCAAGCTGGATGCGCATTTTGTGCGCGACATTCACAACAAGCCGGTTTCTCAGGCGATAGCAAGGGCGATCGTGGCGGTAGCCCAGGCACTGCAGTTGAAGGTTATTGCGGAAGGTATTGAAAACACTAGTGAAGAGAGTTTCCTGGAAACGCTGGGCGTTGATCAGATGCAGGGCTATTTGTATGCCCGTCCGATGCCCGCTGCCGAGCTGGAGGTATGGCTCCAGCAACGGCAGCGCTCCCAATTAACAGCTTAAGGGTGCTGCAGACCTGCTTTAACTCATCAATGCTTCGACGGCCTCATGTTGCACCGTTGATGAGTGGACTGCAACGGTGCGGCGGTTCTGCAACATCACGAGCCGTTCCATATACTGCCGGTCCTTGATGTCAATGGCAAAGGCCGACTCCACCCAATCTTCGGTGATGTCCATCAGCTCCGAGCGGGACAGCTGCAGCACACGCTGGCGCGCCCGGATCATTGCTCGCATGCCGTTTAGTTTTGGCCGCATCATATCGATGAATGTACGGGTGGCTTTATAGCCATCGCCAGGCTGGAACAGCACGTCCACCAGGCCTTTGCCCTCATACCATTCCGCGGTGTGCGATTCGCCCGAGCTGATCAACTGTTCGGCCAATCGCATTCCGGCCTTGCGCGCGACCAGCGAGTAGCCGCCCATGCCGGGAAACAGATTGAACGCCATTTCGGGAAAACCCATGCGGGCATTCGTCTGGGCCAGCACGAAATGATGAGCGAGCGCCGCTTCGAAGCCGCCGCCTAGCGCGGTGCCTTCTATCATTGCCAGCGTGATCGCACCCGTGTCGAAGCCCCGGGTGGCAGCATGGACGCAGTCGATGCAAGCCCGAGCATAGGCGCGCAACGCTTCACGCTTGCGGGTCCGGATGGATTCGGCAAAGAAATCCAGATCGCCGCCGACGTTGAATATCTGAGGCACCAGGGAGCCTGTGACCCAGAAATCGAACGGCAGGCCGGACTCTCGAGCCGCCTGGGCCAGCGTCATGATCTCTTCGACCAGTACGTTGTTGAAGCATGGGCGCGGTGCTGAATGGAGCATCATCCACATTACACGGCGGTCTTCTTCATAGAAGGCGGTGATTTGTGTAAGTTTGCCAGCCTCGGCAAAAGGGCGGCAGTTTGGATGGTTGGTTAGATGCATGGATTCCTCCAGTTGGATCGTATTGATTGAGGGAGTACTGCACCTTCAGCCTAATACAGCTCAGCAAAGAAATGTTTCATATTTGCTGGGCTCGCGCGCAAATTTTCCTGAACGCGTGGAGGATATGGCCATGCCTGGCGGGTGAATCTGGGAGCTGGATAAAGAGGGTGCGCGCCCTCTGTTGCGGGCGCGACACGGTTGTGCGCTGCAGTGCAGCACTGTTGCCTGTGTTACTACGTTTGGCTGATATTTCCGACGCTGACCGTAACCGGGTCGAAGTGCGTCATGACATCCAATACGGGTTCATGTTGCATTACCCGTTTGCGGGCTTCGCTGGCAATGGTGTGCCCCTGGGCGATCGTTAGTGTGCCGTCCATTTCCAGGTCGACTTCCACCCAGATCATATCCCCCAGCTTGCGTGTTTTCAGGCCGTGTATGCCGTGCACGCCGGGCGTTGACAGCAGGTGGCCGCGAATACGCATTTCAGTGTCGTCGTCCACCGCCCGGTCCATCAGATCGCTGAACGACACGAAAAAGAACTTCCAGCCCATGCGGATGATCATCAGGCCTACGATCAGCGCAGCCAGCGGGTCGGCCAGCGGAAAACCGATGATGTTGGCCAGGATGCCTATGGCTACGACCAGGGACGACGCGGCGTCGGAGCGGGCGTGCCAGGCGTTGGCGGCCAGCATGGACGAACGCACTTGTTTTGCCACGCGCAGCAAATAGCGGAACAGAATCTCTTTGGCGGCCAGCGCAAGCAGGGCGGCAAGCAGCGCAACACTGTGTACCGTGGGGATGCTGCCCGGATTCTGCAGCTTGGTGTAGCTGTTCCACAGCATGCCTATGCCGACCGACAGCAATAGGGCGCCGATAATCAGCGACGCCGCGGTTTCGAAGCGGTGATGGCCATAGGGGTGGCCGGCGTCAGGCGCCTTCTGGCTGTGCTTGTTGGCTACCAGAACAACGCCGTCCGAAACCAGGTCGGACAGCGAGTGGATGGCATCGGCCACCAGGGCGGCCGAGTGGGCAAACACCCCGATCATCATCTGGGCAACGGTGAGCACAATGTTGACCGCGACGCTGATCATGGTGCTGCGGAATCCGGCCGCCTGGCGATCAGGATCGAAATGTATGCTCATGCCGCTGCCCTAGTTGATGCGCATGCCGGGCTGGGCGCCGGGCCAGGGTTCCAGTATGTAAATGCCGGCGTCTACCTTGTCGTTGTTGTGGCTGGCGGCCAGGACCATGCCTTCGGACACGCCGAAACGCATTTTGCGCGGCGCCAGATTCGCGACCAGGACAGTCAGCTTGCCGATCAGGTCGTTGGGCTGGTACGACGACTTAATACCCGAAAACACCTGGCGATGCCGGCCTTCGCCTACGTCCAGCGTCAGGCACAGCAATTTGTCGGACCCTTCGACGTCAGTGCAGTTGACGATATGCGCAATGCGCAGGTCGATCTTGGCAAAGTCCTTGATGTCGATAGTGTCTGCGATAGCTTCGCCGCCGGGAACGACCACAGGTGCCGCAGGCGGCTCAAGCAGGTCGTCGAGCATCTTGGGCTCGACCCGTTGCATCAGGTGCTTGAACGGAGTGATTTGGGTGGGCAACATGGCGGAATCGGCCCACAGATAGCTGCGCTCGGCGCCGAACAGCTCTTTGGCAACCTTCTCGGCCAATACTGGCAAGACCGGCGCCAGCATGACGGTAAGCGCCTTGAAGCCGGCCAATGCCCGCGAGCAGACGTCTTGCAGGGCAGCCTTTTGCTCTGCGTCGGCGGTGCTGATGCCTTTGGCCATAACCCAAGGTTGTGCGGCGTCGAAAGCCTGGTTGATCAGGTCGGCATGGGCCATGATCTGGCGAATGGCTCGGCCATATTCGCGCATTTCGAAGTCGGCCCTTACTTGCTCGGTAATCTGAGCCAATTCGGTTTGCAGCGCCTGGGCGTCGCCCAGATAAGCAAGCTGGCCGTCGAAGTGCTTGCTGATGAAGTTGGCTGCGCGGCTGGCGATATTGACGTACTTGCCGATCAGGTCGCTGTTGACGCGAGCAATGAAGTCGTCGGGATTGAAATCCAGGTCTTCGACATGCGAGTTGAGCTTGGCGGCAATGTAATAGCGCATCCACTCGGCGTTCATGCCCAGCTCCATGTAGCGCAGGGGCGATATCCCTGTGCCGCGGCTTTTCGACATTTTTTCACCGCTGACGGTGATGAAGCCGTGTACATGCAGGCTGTCTGGCGTCTTGCGATCCGAAAACTTCAGCATTGCAGGCCAGAACAGGGCATGGAAGTAGACGATGTCTTTGCCGATGAAGTGCACTTGTTCGGTGTCGCCGGCGGGGTCCAGCAGCGCATCGAAATCGATGTTTTGCTTGGCGCAATAGGCTTTGAGCGAGGCCAGGTAGCCCACAGGCGCGTCCAGCCAGACGTAAAAGAACTTGCCGGGCGCGTCGGGAATAGGGATGCCGAAATAGGGTTCATCGCGTGAGATATCCCAGTCGGCCAGGTTGGCTTCGCTATCGGCGTCGCCGGTACCCAGCCATTCGCGGGTCTTGGCCAGCACTTCGGACTGCAGGCGCTTGTTGCCGCTGGCATTGCTGCCTGTGGTCCAGGACTGCAGGAATTCCACGCAACGCGGGTCTGACAATTTGAAGAAAAAGTGTTCCGATGACTTCATGACCGGTGTGGCATTGGTCAGTGTGGAAAACGGGTTGATCAGGTCCGTGGGCGTATAGACGGCGCCGCAGGCTTCGCAGGAGTCGCCGAATTGGTTTTGTGCGTGGCAGCGTGGGCACTCGCCCTTGATGTAGCGGTCGGGCAGGAACATGCCCTTGACGGGATCATAGAACTGTTCAATGATGCGCGACTCGATAAAACCGGCGCCTTTCAGGTGGCGGTAGATATCTTGCGACAAGGCGACGTTTTCGGCCGAGTCGGTCGAGTGCCAGTGATCGAACTTGATGTGGAAACCGTTCAGGTAAGTCGGGCGCTCGGCTGCGTAGCGGGCGACCAGCTCCTGCGGTGTGATGCCTTCGCTTTCCGCCTTTAGCATGATGGGCGCGCCATGGACGTCATCGGCGCCGACAAAGTGCACGGTGTGCCCCGACATTCGCATGGACCTCACCCAGATATCGGCCTGGATGTACTCCATGATATGACCGATATGGAAGGAACCGTTAGCGTAAGGCAGGGCAGTAGTTACAAATAGCGTGCGCGACATGTCTAGGCGTTATAAGAAAGAAAAGAAAGGGAATTTTAGGGCTTTCCCGTGGATGATGCTTGGGAAAGAAAGGCTGTGGAAAGATAACACGGCGCGCCCAACTGCATCGGCAGTTGGGCGCGCGCTGGGTAAGCTGCTTAACGCAGCCCCCGCTAAATTGTGATCAATCGTTAAGTTTAGTGTGCGGATTATTGCCGCAAACCGCTACGGCCCTTAGTATAGCCGGGCAACTGGTCGATTATCGGATTTCCCGCATTTCGACATCAGTTACATCTTTGTTTTTAAAGATGTTTTTGTCGTTGCTGGCTTGGCGGCGTTCCGTCCAGTAAGCTTTCACGCCGAATGGGCGACCCTTGATCCTGGCCACTACGTACAGTATGCCGATGGCGATGGCGGTGGAAATCATGAACACAAATGCCATTGCCATGCCAAAAATGGCAAGGACGAGGAAAAGGATGCCGCGGATAATTTGGTTAAATATATTCATCGTAGTTATGTAGACCCCTTATGGGGAAAATAATTCCCTCAATCCGCTATTCTTGAGGCTTCGGTGTAATTTTCCAAGTAAGGCCTATTGTTATGAGCTTAAACCCTGATCAAATTCTCGCTGTGTTGTCCGAGGTGATAGACCCCAACACACATAAAAAATTGGCGGTAACTGCAAAAAATTGCGAAATCAGGCTTGAGGGCATGGACGCAACTATCACTGTACCCCTCGGTTATCCATCGCACAATGGGCATGCTGAATTGCGGAAACGCATTGAAACGAGTTTGGCTGGTCAGGGTATCAAGGTAAAAGCCTTGCATTTCAGTCTGGACGTTGCCACTCATGCGGTGCAGCCGGGGCTCAAGCCTTTGCCTAACGTACGTAATATTGTGGCGGTCGCTTCGGGCAAGGGTGGGGTCGGCAAAAGCACGACTGCCGTCAATATTGCCTTGGCGCTAGCCAGCCAGGGCGCCAAAGTGGGCCTGCTGGATGCCGATATTTATGGGCCCAGCGTACCCATCATGTTGGGTTTGTCGGGTAAGCCCAAAAGCCTGGACGGTAAAACAATGGAGCCTTTGCTGGGCCATGGCCTGCAAGCCAATTCCATTGGTTTCCTGATCGAAGAAGACTCCCCCGCCATCTGGCGTGGTCCCATGGTGACCCAGGCCTTGATGCAATTGCTGACCCAGACCAACTGGAACGACCTGGATTACCTGATTGTCGATATGCCGCCCGGAACTGGCGATATTGCTTTGACCATGGCGCAAAAAGTACCGCTGGCCGGCGCGATTATTGTTACTACGCCGCAGGACTTGGCCTTGGCCGATGCGCGCAGGGGGCTGCGCATGTTCCAGAAAGTGAATGTTCCCGTGTTGGGCGTGGTGGAAAACATGTCTGTGCACGTATGTTCCCAGTGCGGCCATGCGGAACCAATTTTCGGCGAGCATGGCGGGCGCGATATGGCGACGGAATTCAATTTGCCCTGGCTTGGCGCCTTGCCCTTGCAGTTAAGTATCCGGACCCAGACCGACTCGGGCACGCCTACCGTGGTTGCCGAGCCTCAGGGCGAGCCTGCTAAGGCCTATCATGCGATTGCCAGCGCCTTGGCCGCCAACGTAGCGGCATTGCCGCGCGATATGGCTGCCAAGATGCCGGGTGTCGTGGTGCGGAAGACATAACTGGATGCGTATTCGCGTTGTTGGTTTGTTGGTGGCGGCAAGTTTGGTGCAGAGTGCCTACGCCGCTAAGCCCGAGGTCGTGATCGACCCGGGCGGCGTATCTCCGGCCGCCTTGCAATCCATTAACGGCGCGATCGAGGCGATTACCCGCCTGGCGGAAGACCAGGATGGCGGCGAAGTGTCGCGCCTGCGTCGGCGGGCCCACGATGCGACGGTGTCGGCGCTTGAAACCGAAGGCTATTTTTCCGCCAAGGTAACGCTGGAGGCCAGCGAGGATACTGCCGGTGAAGTCTGGGAGATCACAATCGAGCCTGGCGATGTGACGCTGGTCGATAAGGTCGATCTGGAATTCGATGGGCAGATTACGCGGCCGGAATTTGCCTCCAGGGTAGAGGCTATAAAAAGCCAGTGGCCGCTGGAAAAAGGCATGCCTTTTATCAATGCGTCGTGGGGCAAGGCCAAAACCGCAGTGCTCGATGACGTTAGCCGGAAAGATTTTTTCTTTGCCCGCTTGGCCAGTACTCAGGCAACGGTCGACGCCGAACAGGACAAGGCCGATTTGTTTGTGAAGGTGGAAAGCGGCCCCCGTGTCAGGTTCGGAAAATTGAACACGGTGGGGCTAAAAAGGGTGCCGCCCGAACTGATAGACCGCTATATCCAGTACAACCCCGGCGATCCTTATGATCAGGATAAGCTGGATGAATGGCAGCAGGCCCTGCAGTCCACCTCTTTCTTTCGCGGCGCTTTTGTAACGTTGGACCAGGATAAGGCGGCGCAAAAAACCTTGCCCGATGGCGAACTGGAATTGCCCGTACGGGTGCAGGTGTCTGAAGCGCCAGCGCGTCGCGTGACGACTTCGATAGCGGTGGACAGCGATAACGGCCTTGGGGTGGAAGGCCTGTATAGGCAAAATGTGGTGTTCGGACAGCCCGTGTGGATAGAAACCGGCGCGGGTATAGACAAAAATCGTCAGCGCTTTTTTTTCGACGTCAATCTGCCGCCCACGCTTCGCGGCTATAAAGACAGCGTAGGCGTGCTGTATGAGCATACCGATATTGAAGGGGTGGACAATAGGCGCGCGGGGCTGGGCTGGAAGCGTAGACAAGAGCGCCAGGCGGCCGGCAATAGCCGGGTCGACTATGAAACCCAATGGGGGTTGGTCGCCGCTCACGACAAAACCCAAATCAGCGGCGCTGAAGGTTTCGAGGTGCCTACGCTGGTGGGCACATGGCAGTGGCTGCGCCGCGACGTGGACAAGAAGTACGACCCGCGCGAGGGCAATTTAATCGACTTTGGCCTGGGCGCCGGGGTTACGTTGGACAAGGGGGAACCCTTTTATCGCTCCAACCTGCGCCTGCAGCAGTGGTGGCCGGTGGGCCGGCGCGATGTCCTGACATTGCGCGGCGAAGTCGGCAAGGTCTGGTCGAAAACCGATCGTCTGCCGCAAGACTTTGGCTATCGCACTGGCGGGGCACGTTCGATACGCGGCTATCGCTACCAAAGCATAGGGATACAGAGCGGCGATGCTGTCGTGGACGCACCCACGCTGGCTGTGGCAAGTGTCGAGTACACCCATTACTTTACCGAGATGGTGGGCATGAATTTTTTTGTGGATGCGGGCGATGCGGCGCCATCCTTTGGGCAAATGGAATTGGCAGTGGGTTATGGCGTAGGGTTGGCGGTTCGGACACCAGCAGGCCCTTTCTTTGTTGACGTTGCGTACGGCCAGCGTGATCGCCGCTTGCGTTTGCATTTTTCTTTAGGCATCGCGTTTTGAACAGGGTGCTGCGTTGGCTGCGTTCAGCCTTTATCTGGATCGGGCCCATCATTATCCTGCTGCTTCTGGTCGGCTGCAGTTTCTTGTACTGGGTATTGGGTACACCTTCGGGCAGCCGTTGGGCCTTGGTTACCGCGGCCCAGCAGCTTGACGGGCAGGTCAGCGGGGTTTCCGGCACCATTTGGGATGGCCTGGACGTTGGCGAGTTTGCCGTCGCATTGCCAGGCGTAGCCGTAAAGTTGGATACATTCCGTTTGCAGGCCAACTGGCGCGAACTGCTTGAGCGGCGTTTGCATGTAGTGGAGTTGTCGGCGGGCGCCATACACCTAGACCTTGCCAGCACGCCCGACGAGCCGGCCGGCGAACCGTTCAAAATGCCAGTCTTGCCAATTCGTGTGGCGATAGACCGCTTGGCGGTGGGCGAGCTGGTCGTGCGCCAGGACGGCGCACCCTTGCCGGTAAGCATCAATGATTTGTCGACGTCGCTGGCCCTGACTGAGCAAGGCGGCCAGTTGGTGCTGCAAAGCCTGCGGATTGGGCATGAACAGGTACAGGCCGGTTTTCATGGTGAAGTCACTGTGCAGGGCTTGCAGGACCCTTGGCCGTTGCAGGCGCAGTTCACCACGAATGCAACCGGCGTAACGCCTGATTCGCCGCTGTGCGCTAGCCGTTTCCTGCCGTCTTTGCCCAGCGCAAAAAAGGAAGTGGATGCTCCCTGCACGCTGGATATCGACACCCGGATCGACGGCAGCCTGGATGCGCTCAAGATCGTCTTGAAGGGGACCGGGCAGGGAATGAGTCTGGATGCCGATGCCGCTCTTACACCGCGTGCCGCCTTCCCATTGAAGGATGCCACTGTGGCCTTGCAGTTGGCGGATGGGTCGTCATTGCATGGCAATCTGGACTGGGCTTCTAGTCTGGTCGATAACGTTATCAACGATAGACTGACAGGTTCGTTGCGAACCGAAAAACTGGATATAGGCCAGCTTGTAGGGTCGTCCATACCACCCGCCGTTGTCAGCACTAAGGCTGATTTCGATGTGCAGTTGCGTGATCATAGCGACCTGCTGGCTGCCGATGTGGCGCTGAGCTTTGCCGATGGATCGCGCTGGAATAAGCAGGCCTTGTCGGGCGCCTTGAAAGGCAAGGTGGTCAATACGGCTGCGCAGGCGGTTACCGGCGCCACCATGGAAAATACGGCGCCGTTATGGCAGGGCTTGAAATTGGCGGCCCTGGATATGGACCTGGTTTTGGGCAAGAACCGTCTGCAGGCCAAGGGCGCTTTGGGTGCCGCTGCCGATAGCTTGAAACTGAACCTGGTGGCCCCCGATCTGGCCGCTTTTTGGCCCGACTTGCCTGGGGGCGCCAACTTGCAAGGCGACGTAGCGGGATCCATTGCCAACCATAAGGCCGATTTGGTCGCGCAGTACACGCCGGCCAAGAGCAAGCCGCAAGAGGTAGGCAGCGCCCCGATCAAGGCGCAGGTTGTGCTGGATGGCAGCTGGGGCAAGGGGACCGCGCAAGGGGATGGCGCGGAAGGGTGGCGGGGTACGATCAAGGCCTTGAATGCTGATCATGCTGGCCTGGGCATCAAGTCGGGAAAACCAATGGTTGTCAGTTTCTTGCCAGGCGTGGTGGCGCCTGCATGGCAGTGGCAGGTGGGAGCTACCGAACTGGAGTTTCTGCTGTCGTCGCGGCCGTTGTTTGTTCTTAGCCATAAAGGTTCGCGTGGGGGCGATAAGCGTTGGGAAACCCAGGGCGCCATCGGCAAGCTGCCGGTTTCCGCCCGGCTTATTGCCGAATTGCGCAAAAAGTTCAATGTTCAGTCGAAAAAGGAAGACGATCGCGGCGGCGTTAAGGTAAAAGCCAATAAAGGCGATGACCGCTCCGAGGTGGTGTTTGGACTGGACTGGAACTTGAGGTTCGCCGGTGCGCTGGAAGGGCAAGCACGTATCGAAAGGTTGTCGGGCGATGTCATGGTGCCGGCTGAACCGGCATTCCCCCTGCAATTGCAAACCTTCAAGCTGGATTTGAATGCCAAGCGCAGCAATGCTTCAAGCAGCTTGGTTACGGCCAATCTGGACTTGAAAACCGCCAAGATGGGCCGTGTTGCGGCAACGGCATCAACGCTGATCCACGCCACGGCTGGTGGCGGCCTTGCCTTGAACCCCAAGGATCTCAAAACCGTCAAGATCGATGCGGACATCGATGATCTGGGCTGGGCCAGTTTGTTTCTGGGCGATGCCATGGAACTGGGCGGCGCGGTCAAGGCCAATGTCCAGCTAAAAAGCCGACCTGATGGTACGTGGGATAGCAGCGGCACCATTACGGGCCAGAAAATCCGGGTAGTGCGTATCGACGATGGCATACGCTTGTTGAACGGTACCTTGTCCGCACGTCTGGCTAATGATCGCTTGATCCTGGATGGCCTTAGCTTCCCGGCGGTCCTGCGGGTCGAACCCAAAGAGTGGCGTACGGCGGAATGGGTCAGCACGAATGCGGATGCCAAAGGTGGCAAGTTGACGATTACGGGCGATTGGAACTTGTTTGAGTCGCGTGGCGTTGTGAATGTCGACTTATATCGCTATCCGATTTTGCAGCGTTCCGATCGGTATGCAATGATCACCGGCAAATTGCAACTGGCTGCCGAATTGCCCAAGATGGCGATCACCGGTTCGATCATTGCGGACGCTGGGTGGTTTGACCTGGATATGCTGGGCGGCATACCGACGGTGGATAGTGATGTCGTAGTCATACGCGCGGGCCAAAAAGCGCCTGCGCCCAGCGTACCCATGGATATTTCCATGGACTTGGGCGTCGATCTGGGACGCCGCTTTTACCTCACGGGGTATGGGGTGAACTCGGGGCTGATAGGCCAACTGCGGGTCATGATGAATAACGGCAAGCTCACCGGTGTGGGGGCGCTGAAAACACGCGGCGGGGCAATCGAAGCGTACGGGCAGCGATTGCAGCTGCGCCGCGGTACCATTACGTTTCAGGGGGATATCACCAGCCCCGTTCTGGATATCGAGGCATTGCGTACTGGCCTGGCTGTCGAGGCGGGAGTACGCGTAGCGGGTACGGCCAAGCGGCCGCGCATAGACCTGGTATCGTATCCGGCTGTGAGCGAAATCGAAAAGTTGTCCTGGTTGTTGCTGGGCCACGGCGCTGAGGATTCCGGCGGGGATATGGCTCTGCTGTTTTCAGTGGGGACATCGTTCCTGGGCAGCGGTGAACCGTTTTACCGCAAATTCGGCATCGATGAGGTCAGCATCAAGTCTGGCGAGCTGGGCAGCGCGGGTAGTATCCTGCCTGCAGAAAGTGTGGTCAGCGGCCTGGATAGCGGTACCAGCGACATCGAACGGAAGTTCATTTCAGTCAGCAAAACCTTGTCCAACGGCATAACGCTTAGCCTTCAGCAGGCCTTGTCCGATACTGGCTCGGTAGCGCGCATGGGTTACCAACTGCGACGCGGCCTGACGGCTGAGCTGACTGTGGGCACGGTAAACGGGCTTGCGCTAGTGCACCGCTGGTTCTCCAGGGACTGAATTTGTTTTTTACCAGGCAGGCGCAACGGGAATCCGTAAGAGCGATAAAATACGCGCCAATCTAATAAGGTCAGGGCTATGAGCATAAAACATGATGGCTGGATCCGGCGTGCTGCCGTTGATCAGGGCATGATAGAACCTTTCGAACCAGGTCAGGTTCGTTCGGTCGACGGAAGGCGCATTGTCAGTTACGGCACCAGCAGCTATGGCTACGATGTGCGTTGCGCCGACGAGTTCAAGATTTTTACGAATATCAATTCAACCATCGTTGATCCCAAGGCGTTCGACGAAAAGTCGTTCGTCGATTTCAAGGGTGACGTGTGCATCATCCCGCCGAATTCGTTCGCGCTGGCACGCACTGTAGAATACTTTCGCATACCCAGGAGCGTGCTTACCATTTGCCTGGGCAAAAGCACTTATGCCCGTTGCGGCATTATCGTTAACGTGACGCCCCTGGAACCCGAATGGGAAGGCCACGTCACGCTGGAATTTTCCAACACCACGCCGTTGCCAGCAAAAATCTACGCTGGCGAAGGCTGCGCGCAAATGCTGTTTTTCGAAGGTGACGAGGTTTGCGAAACCTCGTACCGCGATCGCGGCGGCAAATATCAGGGTCAGCTTGGCGTGACCCTGCCTCGCACCTAGCAGGAGCTATATCGCATGAAATTTCGTTTTCCCATCGTCATTATCGATGAAGACTACCGCTCCGAGAACGCTTCGGGCTTTGGCATCCGTGCCCTGGCTTCGGCCATCGAAGCCGAGGGCGTCGAGGTATTGGGCGTTACCAGTTATGGTGACCTCAGTTCGTTTGCACAACAGCAAAGTCGGGCCAGCGCGTTCATCTTGTCGATTGACGATGAGGAGTTCGACGTCGACTCGCCTGAAGACGTGGCCAACGCCATCAAGAACCTGCGTTCGTTCATTGGCGAGCTGCGGTTCCGAAACGAAGATATCCCTATTTACCTGTACGGTGAAACGCGCACGTCGCAGCATATTCCCAATGATATCTTGCGGGAATTGCATGGCTTCATTCATATGTTCGAGGACACGCCCGAATTCGTGGCCCGGCATATCATCCGCGAAGCCCGCTCTTACCTTGATGGGTTGGCGCCGCCGTTTTTCCGTGAGCTGGTCAAGTATGCTTCCGACGGTTCGTATTCGTGGCATTGCCCTGGGCACTCGGGCGGCGTGGCCTTCCTGAAAAGCCCGGTCGGGCAAATGTTCCACCAGTTCTTCGGTGAAAACATGCTGCGCGCCGACGTGTGCAATGCGGTAGACGAATTGGGTCAGTTGCTGGATCACACTGGGCCGATCGCCGAGTCTGAACTGAATGCAGCGCGTATCTTCCACGCCGATCACTGCTTTTTCGTTACCAACGGGACTTCCACGTCCAACAAAATAGTCTGGCATGCCAACGTGGCGTCGGACGACGTGGTGGTGGTCGATCGTAATTGCCACAAATCGATTCTGCACGCCATTACCATGACGGGGGCGATTCCTGTGTTTTTGCGCCCTACGCGCAATCACTTGGGTATTATCGGCCCCATCCCGCTGGAAGAATTCGACCCGGAAAACATCCGCAAGAAGATCGAAGCAAATCCGTTTGCGCGCAATGCCAAGAACAAGAAGCCGCG
>DATJCP010000313.1:0-1967 GCA_035514715.1 Candidimonas sp. | reverse complement strand
GCGCTATATTGCGGGCCTGGCTTGCGGGGTTTTCTATATTCTGGTCGGAACCTTCGGTGTGACGCTGGCGACACTGTTCATGGTGCTGCCGAAGGCTTTCATCACGACGCTTGCCGGTCTTGCCTTGCTTGGCACCATCGGCGGCAGTCTGGCTAACGCAATGGCCGATGCGCGTACCAGGGAAACGGCCCTCATTACCTTCCTGGCCACGGCAGCTAACGTCACACTGCTCGGTGTAGGCGGCGCCTTTTGGGGATTGGTCGCGGGGCTTACCGCGCATGTATTGATCCATGGCGGGCACAGTATTTTGGTTCGCAGTGCGGTCAAGCCATAGCGCCAAGCACGCCGATTGAAATGCGCCAGCTATTTCCTGCGTAGCGTATGGGCGAGGTGCAGCATGGCTGTTTCGATTTCATGCGCTGTCAACGAGGCGTAGCCTAATAGCCAGCCTACATTCTTTGCTTCGCTTAAATACAGCCGGCTAAGCCCCGGCAACTGAATCCCCGCATTGGCCGCCTGCCTGATGGTTTTTTCTTCAGACCAGCCGTCCTCCAACAAACACGGTATCTGCAGTCCACCTTGCGGTTGCAAGGCCGTTGCAATACCTGTCAAGTGCTTGCTAATAGCGTCGAGCATGGCTTGCCTGCGTCCGGCGTACAGCTTACGCATCGCACGAACATGCGCGTTGTAGTGCCCGTCTTCCATAAAACGCGCCAACGTCAGTTGCAGGATCTGCGGTGTGTGCCCGTCCATGATGCTGCGTGCATACGTCATGGCGCCGACAAGTTCTTGGGGGAGGGCCATATATCCCATCCTGAGTCCGGGATACAGCGTTTTGCTGAATGTGCCGATATAGATGGTTCTTTGGTATTTATCCAGGCCTTGAACGCATGCGGTCGGCAGGCCCTCATAATGAAATTCGCTGTCGTAATCGTCCTCGATAATCCATTTGTTGTTCTCCACGGCCCAACGGGTTAATTCCAGGCGACGCTCCAGCGACAGTGTGGCGCCGGTGGGGTATTGATGGGAAGGCGTGACGTAAACACAATTGGCGCAGCTGCGGTCTGCTTGCAAGAGATCGGTGCGTATTCCATGCGCATCGACATCTATGGGAACGATCCTGGCCTCGGCCGATTCGAACGCCTTTCTTGCACCAAAGTAGCCCGGGTTTTCCATCAAGATGGGTTTTCCGGCGTCCACCAGCAGCTGTGCACATAAGAACAACGCTTGTCTGGTGCTGCTCAAGACCAATATCTGGTCGGCCGATACTTTTGCCCCTCGCTCCAGATTCAGGTAAGCCGCGATCGCCTTGCGTAGCGGTTCGGCACCTTGCGGATTCCCGTGAAGCAACATGTTGCCGCGGTAGTCTTTAAGGGCCTGGCGCTGCAGCCGCTCCCAAACATCAGTCGGAAACGAGCGGGTTTCAGGAAGGCCGGTGGAAAATGCCTTGATGACTTGCTGATCGGCGACGCCACCGCTTTCAAATATCGCCCGGCCGCGCCGGCTCAGACCCGATCCTGGCTCCTTTTCGGTATTTAGTCTGGCCTGCAGTTTCATGCGTCTGCTTGTTGTTCCTCGCAGCTCGGCGCCAACCGTCTCGGACACATAGCTTCCAGAACCGCCGCGCCGAATGATGAATCCATCTCGTTGCAGTTGTAGGTAGGCGTTTTCAACGGTGTCTCGAGCGAGGTTCAGTGATTTAGCCAGCGTGCGGGTAGCGGGCAATTTCATTCCGGGACCCAGGGCACCATCGAGAATCAAGGTACGTAAAGCCCGCTGAATCCGCTGGTGCAGATCCAGCGTTTGAAATTCAGCGTCGTTCAGGCGTATCTTTAGGGTTTCAAGCTCGAATGTCTTGTTCATGCGGTCTGCTTTATTGGATAGAACTAGCCTATATATGTGGGCCATTTTATCTTTAAGCAGTCAATGCCATCACTTTAGTACCTTCACTGGAAATTCAGCATTTC
>DATJCP010000312.1:0-2933 GCA_035514715.1 Candidimonas sp. | reverse complement strand
GCTGTCGAACGCCACCTTGCTGATAGGCGCGCCATTGCGAATATAAACATTCTTCAGGTCGACGACATAGTCGTATAAGGCCTTGTCGGTGCGTACGGCATGGCTAGCCGGGTAGCGACTGCGCAGCATATCGGCCAATTTTCCACGCTCGACCAGCAAGCTGACTTTAGCCAGCAGGTCGGGGGGATAGCCTTTAAGGTATTTCATGCGAGAGTTTTCCATGCCCTCACAGGATAACAAATCCTTGGATGACTACGTACTTTCCAAGTTGATTTACCCGGCACAACACACAAGCTAACCTCAGCTTGTGCTAGTTGTAGCGTGTGGCACGACAGATGTCTGCCACGCCTTTTTGCCTTTATCAGTAAGGCGGAATCTGCCTCTAGTGCCAACAGGCTCAATAAGATCCTCAGCCACAGCCCACACGATGATCCTCTCGATATAGCTATTATCGAAGCGCATTGACGTTGGCGAATCGTATAGCTCCGCCTCAGATACAACGGCATCCAGATACCCGAATGCCAGAATTAATGTGGCCCAGCCCTTTGCATGACTCTTGTCGATATAGGTATTGAATGGTGGCATTTTCATCGCGATTACTCCTTTATTTCTACCAAAATAAAGAACGCTTTCATCATGTCACGCCTAGGCCGGTTTTGCCTGGGCCAAGTGGCCTAAGCCTACATAGTAAAAAGCACGTCTAACGCAACATGAACGACATAGCCGAAAAGCAATTCAAAATACGGATCACCGCATACATGGTATCTGCCTGAAAGCTCAGCGTATTTCCGTTCACCCTGGTCACCGTAGGCAATTGGCAAAACAAATCTGCCTGCCCCGGTGTTTGCGTGGTCAGCTCACACACAAAGGGCGCAGTCGACAACACCAACGGCTTCAAGCCCGCCGCCTTGCCCATAGCCTTGGCTGCTACTTCATGAATCAACTCGCAAGCACGGCCCGGCGACAACGAAGTGCAGGTTGCATTTCCTTGCGCCACTTTGGTTTGCACTGACATTGCCCCTGGAAACAAGGGCAGCGTTTCCGCCAGGAAAACGTCATCCCCCGTCAGCAACGCCACCGACGCCCCAAATTCACCCGCCAAGGCGCCATACAAACCCGCCTCGCCCAGTTCCGCTCCGTTAACGACCACATGCCTGAAGGCAAAGCTATTGATCGTGTGCGCCAGCACACCTGTCGTCTGGGACTTTGAGTGGTAGCCCACCATGAACACCGTCTCGCACCCCTGCTCCACCCCCGACATCATGCTTAGATAACGCGGCTTGCCCGTTACCATCTGGGCGCGCTCATCGAGCTTATCCAGCAACAGGTTGCGAAAGCTGCCATGAGAATCGTTGACCAGCACTTCGGTGGCGCCGCCGTCGAATGCACCGCGTATGGCGGCATTGGCTTCGGCTGTCATCCAGGCGCGGGCGCGTTCGTATTCACCATTGCCGTTACGGGTTTGTTCCGCATGGGTAACACCGGCAACGCCTTCAATATCAACCGAAACCAAGACTTTCACGGGGACTTCCTTTTAACTTTTAAAAAATTACGCCACTGGGGCAAGGCATCGGTAATTGCCAAGCGCTGATGACCAGCCCTGCCGACCACGCTAGTGGCTGCCCACAAGGCGTTAATAATGGCTTGTTCGGTGGCTTCGGCAGCAGCTTCGAACAAAGGGTCGATCTGCGATTCGTGTACGAATTGCACTGCCGGTGCGGGGCTGTCGGCCAATGCTGGCATTTGGTAGGCCGTGGTAAAGGCCAACGATATATCGCCGCTGCCATGGCCGTATACGGAACCCAGGCGGGCCAGCCCAGCGGCAGCGCGCTTGGACACCCGCTGCAGTTGCCGGACATCCAGCGGCGCATTGGTGGCCAGGATAATGATGATCGAGCCCTTTTCCGGCTCGGCGCTTGCCGCCGCCGACAGCAAGGCCAGGCCTTCCTTGTCAATATGGCGGCCCAGCGCCTGGCCCTTGACGGTCAGGTTGGGCAAGCGGCCGAAGTTAGCCAAAACCAGCGCCCCCATCGTATAGCTTGCGCCGTTGGCCAAATTGGCTATGCGCGACGACGATCCAATCCCGCCTTTCATGGAAAAGCATGACATGCCTCGGCCTGCGCCCACGGACCCTTGCGCGAATTCCGTAGCTGCATTCTGATAAGCATTCAGGTAGTCATCTCCCGACACGGCCAAAGCCTGGATGTCGTTCAAATAACCGTCATTGCATTCGAACACCAGCGGATTCACGGTAGGCCAGTCCCGGCCTATTTCTGGGTGATTCCTAAAAGCCTGGCGAATCTGGGCGATTGCCACTTCCCCAACCGAAAATGTATTGGTCAGGGCGATGGGGGTTTCCAGTACGCCCAGCTCTTGCACCTGGATCAGCCCTACGCTTTTTCCAAAGCCGTTGATGACTGTGGCGGCTGCAGGCGTCTTGCACAAGAAGTCGTCATGGCCGTGCGGCTTGATGACCGTGACTCCGGTTTGCACTTCGCCGTTGGACAAGGTGGCATGGCCTACTGTCACGCCGGGAACATCGGTAATCCGGTCACTTGCGCCGGCAGGCAAACAACCCGCTCGGGGTGCTTCAAAATCAGGTTTCAACATGGCGTGGTTTCTAGCGGTCAATCTTGGGGTCCAGCGCATCGCGCAAGCCATCGCCCAGCAGGTTGAATGCCAGCACGGTAAAGAAAATAGCCAACGCAGGGAAAATGGCCACGTGCGGCGCCAGCAGCATGTCGGCCCTGGCATCGTTCAGCATGGCGCCCCATTCCGGGGTGGGCGGTTGGGCGCCCATACCAAGAAAGGACAAGCTGGCGGCGGTAATGATAGACGTGCCGATACGCATGGTGCCGTACACCACGATAGGTGAAATCGTGCCCGGCAAAATATGCCGAAAGATGATCACGGCATCCGACGCGCCTATGCTG
>DATJCP010000311.1:0-4547 GCA_035514715.1 Candidimonas sp. | reverse complement strand
CCAGATACGGGATGAACTCGGCCAACGGTGGCAATTCCGGTTGTGTGACGTAGATCTTCTGATTTTCGTATGGCTCGATCATGATGGATTTTTACTGGCTTTCAGAGCCGGCCGAGCTCGGTCTATGATGGCAGGGCCATGCGCGTGGGAGATCGACTATAGAATATCTGGCGCCTTGCCTGGCTCCCTTTTGGCGGCAAGCAAGGCGACTGTTAAATACTGGAAGCTTCACCACGGAGGCCGAGAAAGAAATCCGTCACATCTTTTATCGGTTGTTGATTTTCAAACAGAACGTGGCTATTCGCGAGCATCTTCGACTTGATTTTTTCGCGCAAGGCGTGATCTTTGGCAATTGCCACCGCCTTCTGGGCGTAATCTTCAGTGCCAGTTGCAACGCACTCCATCATATCCAGGAGCTTGCAATAAAAAAATCCGACACGGCCACGAAGGAATTCGCCGGGTCTTGTTACAAACGGTGTGCCGACGGAACACGTGGCAATCGCAGTCGAGCCGATCCCGAAATGGAATGGATCGAGCACCACATCCGCAGCCGCGTTCATGCCGATAAAGTCCGCGTAATCTTTCACCCAGGGCAGGAACACAATGCGATTGCGCACGGAATCAGGAATGGTTTGCGCAAACCGGCTTGCCAGTAACTCGTGCCATGTCGAACGGAACGCATCCTGGAACAAGACCACGTATCCAGTCGCATCCAACTGCAGGATTCGCGCGATCGCATCGTCGAAGTCTGGATGCAGTTTTTGCAGCAACATCGGACAGAGATAAATACGGCCGTCCAACGGCAACCCAAGTTCTTGGCGCGTTTTGAATACCGGCGGCAACACCGGGCGTTCAAAGTAAAACAGGCCGAGCGGAAGCCGCACCAGCTTTTCGCTGTAATGCTGATCGGCATCGGCCGGTTCAGCCAGGTCGGAGGAGAGAAAATAATCGACATTTCGGATTCCGGTCGTGACCGGATGCCCGCCGGTCACACATTGGGTGCGCGCCAAGCGGGAGCAAGCCAGTAAATAACTCAGCGGCTCCATACCGATGTCAAGATAAACCAGAATATCCAGTTCCAGTGCCGCCACCATTTCCCGGGCACCGATCAGGCTGTTCGGCAAATGCACATGCGTGCCGCTGAAGTTCGGATATGCTTTGCCGATCGCCTCGTCCTGCGGGTCATGATGCGAAATCAGCATGACGTCGAATTCCCCCTCCTGCGCGATCGCTTCTACAACCCGGCTATAGCAGCGCGAAACCGAATGGCTATAAATGTGCTTCGACAGAAAACCCATCCGCATTTTTCGATGAGGTGACGGTGGTTGCGCGCAATGCGGCGCAACATAGAGCAAATCAGGACAGGCGCGCTCGTAAAAGCGTGCAATCGTTTGCTGAATATTGCGATCATTCCAGCCCTGGAAGGCCAGATAGAAGGGGGACATTCCATAGTCTTCATAAGGGTCGGACAGCGTCACGCCTTCTTCTATCAAGCGATTCAGGTTCCGTTCAAATTGCGTTCTGGTTTCCAGCACCTGCTCCTTGGTGCCCATAATGGGAGGCAGCATTAGGTCGAGTTTGATGCGAGTTTCATTACTCGGCTGTAATGCGACACTTTTTTGATAATAGGCAATGGCCTCATCTAATTTCCCCTGGGCCGCAAGTGCGCCTCCCAAATGGTTCAGTGCTTTAGTAAAATTCGGTTCGAGTGATAGTGCTATGCGGCAGCGCTCGATTGCCTCATCCAATTTGCCTTCGCGCAGCAGCATGCTGCCCAGATTACTGTGTGCCAAGGCAAAAATCGGGTTAATCGCAACGGCATGCTGGAAACTCTGGAACGCCTCGTTCAACTTGCCTTGTTTCTGAAGGGCGCTACCCAGGTTGTTGTGTGCTTCAGTCAAGCTCGGATTGAGCGAAAGCGCACGACGGCAGTTTTCGACGGCAGCATCTAACTTGCCTAGTAGCATGAGCGTGTTTCCTAGGCTGGCATAGGCCTCGGCACAGTCCGGCTTCATGCGGATTGCACGTCGAAAACTCATAACCGCGTCCTGGTATTTTCCCTGCACCTGTAACACGGCCCCCAAATTATTATGCGCCTCCGCATAGTTCGGCTGCAGCGCCAGCGCCTTTTGATAGCTCTGGATGGCGCTGTCCAGCCGACCTAATGCCTGAAGTACAATCCCCTGATTAAAGTACATCCGGCCAGACGCTTTTGCCCTGATCGCTTTGCCGATCCACTCAACCGCATCCTCATTTTGACCAAGCTGATGAGCGACCAGGCCCATGTTGTGCAACGCATCCGGATGATTCGGCTTTACCTGGAGAACTTGACGGTACATCAGCTCTGCCTGATGCAAGCGCCCTGCATTGTGGTGTTCGAATGCCTCTTGCATGGCCATGGCGCTTGACGGCTGGCTGGGAGCGGTGGTTGCCCCCCGATCCCCCTCATGCCGCACACAACATTGCTTGTATTTCTTGCCGCTACCGCAAGGGCAGGGATCGTTACGACCAGTTTTTTTCATAAAAATTATTTTATTTTTACGTCTCTTATTTCACTTGGCGGCCAGCATCGGTAAAAATGATGAGTTCGCGCGTTTTTCAGACTGTGCTTGCTCCAAAGCAAGAAGTATAACAAAGGCTGAACGCCTCATGACCAGTCCTGCTTTGCACGCCAGGCCCGGAGCATTAAAATTGGATTGCAAACAATGATTTGCTGCAGTGGATTGTAAACAAAGGAGAAACCGGGTTTACTCTTGATTTTGGAGAGTGCAATGAACCCTGCTGTGATATTGATCCAGTGCTTGCAGGAAATCGACGATCCGCGCGTGACAGGCCGATGCGCTCACGCGTTGGTCGATATTCTGACGATTGCGCTGTGTGCGGTAATGGCGGGAGCCGAAGGCTGGGACGATCTCGAAGATCGGGGCAAGGCCAACGCAGACCGGCTGCGCCCCTACTTGGCGTTGCGCAATGGGATACCGGGGCACGACACCTTCCGGGGGGTGTTCGAAGCCATCGATCCGAAGCGGCTGGAAGCGGTGCTGCTGGAATGGGTGGGCAGGTGTGTCCGGCGCTGCCACACAGCCATCTACCTGCCACCGCGAACGAAAACGATATGGTAAGCGCACTCGTCGCTTACGAAAAAGCGACCATTCCTGAACGGGCTCGCATTGCGTATGACGCGGCACGTCAGCGATAGCAGCACAATCTGACGCTGCAGCTCGGCAGTGGCAATGCCGCCTACGCGACGGGAGACCGGCATGGCGCACTAACGGCATTTCGTGCAGCAACGCTGGACCATCCCGATAGCGCGCCGGCATTCAATAACCCGGCACCCTGCGAATAAATCAGCGCGTCCCTAGCGAAATAGGTTGTAACTAACGCCACCTCCCAAGGCCTGATATAAAGCAATACTATCGACTAGGCGTTGTGCCTGAGCCGCAACCCTATTGATCCACGTTTGCTGCGCCTGTTGCTGCGCAATGAGCAATTGCAGATAGCTGGTCGCGCCCAGCCGGTATTGCCGCTCGATCGACTGTAAGGATGCCTGCGCAGCCGCATCAGCGGCTGCAAGGGAAGTCAAGGCCTGTGCATCGCTTTCCACCGCGCGCAAGGTGTCGGCGACGTTACGCAAAGACTCCAGTACGACGCTCTGGTAATTGGCCGTTGCGGCATCAAAAGCGGCGAGCGCCGCCCTCTTTTCAGCGGGTAGCCCCGGATTGAAAAGAGGCTGGGTGAGTTGCGTAACCAGGCTCCACACCGCCGAGCCGCCGCCGAACAGGGCCCCGGCGCTCAGCGCTTGGGAGCCAAGGCTGGCACTCAGGTTGATTTGTGGGTAGAGCTTGGCGACCGCCACGCCATAGTCTGCATTGGCTGCATGCAACAACGCCTCGGCCGCCTGGATATCCGGGCGGTGGTGCACCAGTTCCGAGGGTACGACGAGCGGCAGTTCGGTGGGTAGAGTGAATTCGGTCAGCGTAAAGGCCGGGACGCCGCCCGCGCCCGGGGCACGACCGGCAAGCACCGCCAGCAGATGCTGAGTTTGTTGCAGTTGTTTGCGCAGCGTCGGCAGTTCGGCGCGCGTTTGCTCCACTTGGGCTTGCAGGCTCAACACTTCATCGGGTGCGGCCTGACCGATACGCATGCGCTCATGGGCCAGGCGCAGTTGCTCGTCTTGCGCGCGCACGATGGCGGTGATGGCTTTCAATTGCACGGCCAGGCGTGCATGGGTGATGGCCGCGGTAGCAATGTTGCCGGCCAGGGTCAGGCGCGCGGCATTCAGTTCGAAGCGACGATAGTCGGCGCGAGCAGCCAGAGCTTCGAGTGCGCGCCGGTTGCCGCCGGCCAGATCGAGGTTGTAATGCATGCCAACGCTGGCGTTGTACAGGCTGAATTGACGCGCGTCTCCGTTCAACCCTTGGCTACTGGGGCTCATTTGTTGGCGCTGAGATCCTAGTGCGACATCTATCTGTGGATATTGCGTTGAACCCGCATGTGCGGCAAAAAGCTCCTGCGCCTGCCGCAAATTGGCACTGGCGACTACCAGC
>DATJCP010000310.1:0-5305 GCA_035514715.1 Candidimonas sp. | reverse complement strand
AGCTGATGGGGCTGGGCTATCCAGGCGGCCCGGCTTTGTCCCGGCTGGCCCAGGAAGGCGACGCAACGGTTTACGACTTGCCCAGGCCCATGCTGCACAGCCGAGATCTGGATTTTAGTTTCAGTGGTTTGAAGACTGCCGTCCTGACGCGCGTCAAGAACCTTGAAAAGGACGGCGGCCAATTGGAGCCTCAGCAGCGGGCCGACCTGGCTGCCGCTACCGAAGCGGCTATTGTCGATGTGCTGGCGGCCAAGTCCATCAAGGCGATGAAGCAAACTGGCTTGAAGCGGTTGGTTGTTGCCGGCGGGGTCGGTGCAAACAGCCATTTGCGTGCCAAGTTGGTTCAAGCCATGGGCAAGCTGGGCGGCGAGGTGTTTTTCCCGCCTCTGGATTTATGTACCGATAACGGTGCAATGATCGCTTTTGCGGCCGCGATGAGGGTCAATGCCGGGCTGGTTGATTTGTCCGATATGCGCCATGCTTTCACCGTGAAGCCGCGCTGGGATTTGCAGGATGTTTGCCTGACCGCATCTGCCGCGTAGCGGGCCGATGCGGCCATGGCCCGGTTCTGTGCGATCGGGCCTTATTTTTTCTTGCTGCCTATGCGGCTTTCTTTGCCGGTCATCAAGCGGCTGATATTGGCTTTGTGGCGGAATAACAGCACGACGCTGATAATCACGATTGCCAGCGCAATGGAAGGCTGGAGTTCCCAGGCTACATTTCCGCCCAGCAAATAGTACAAAGGCGCGAAAATGGCCGCGATAATGGACGATAGAGACGAATACCGGGTGACATAGGCAATGATCAGCCAAGTGCCGGCGGTAGCCAATGCCAGCCATGGGTTCAGGCCCAGCAATACGCCCAGTGCAGTGGCGACGCCTTTGCCGCCCTTGAATTTCAGGAATATGGGGTATACGTGGCCCAGGAAAGCCGCCACAGCAGACGCGGCGATCGTCACAGAGGGTAGATCCAGTTCTTGTGTTGCATACGACGCCAGAAATACCGCGGCCCACCCCTTGGCTGCATCACCCAACAGAGTCAGGATTGCCGCAAGCTTATTGCCGGTTCTTAGTACATTGGTGGCGCCAGGGTTTTTGGAGCCAAAGGTGCGAGGATCCTGCAGCCCCATCAGCCGGCTGACTACGACGGCGAATGAAACGGATCCAAGCAAATAGGATAAAAGTACTATGGCAAGCGCAATCAGGCTTGATGTGGCGACGGTCATAATTTTGCAGACTCCGGTGGATTGTGCGGGAATTCTACCTAGTGTGGCCCAAAACACCAAAACGACCGGGTACAATTCGCTACGTTCGGTTGAATTCTAGGGAAGGGCAATGCGCATATTGGTGTCCAACGATGATGGCTATAACGCCCCGGGCCTGGAGGCGTTGGTGCAAGCTTTGAAAGGCTTGGGCGACTTGACCGTCGTTGCGCCCGAAACCAATTGCAGCGGTGCATCCAACTCTCTTACGCTCAATCGCCCCATGTCGGTTCGGCAGGCGGCCAACGGTTTCTATTACGTCAATGGTACGCCTTCCGATTGCGTGCACATTGCCCTTACGGGCTTGCTGGATTTCCGTCCCGATCTGGTCGTTTCAGGTATTAACAACGGCGCCAATATGGGCGACGACACCTTGTATTCAGGCACGGTAGCCGCCGCCACCGAAGGTTATCTTTTCGGTATTCCCGCCATCGCCTTTTCGCTGGTCGAGAAAGGCTGGCAGCATTTGGACAGCGCCGCGCGCATTGCACGCAAAGTGGTCGAGCAGCAAGCCGCAAATCCGCTGGCCGGAAACGTTTTGCTTAATGTGAATATTCCTGCCGTGCCCTACGAGGCAATTCAGGAAATCCGGGTTACCCGGCTTGGCAAAAGGCATCCCTCCGAACCCGTCGTTAAAAGCAGCACGCCTTATGGCGAGCCGGTATACTGGATAGGCCCCGTGGGCAGGGTATCCGATTCAGCTCCCGATACCGATTTTGGCGCCATTGAACAACATGCTGTGTCGGTGACGCCATTGCGGCTGGATCTTACCCACTACGAGCAATTGTCCCAGGTAAGGGATTGGGCGGGTCCGCTATGCGCAAGCCGGTAGTGCCTTTTCCGTTTGCCAATGGCACGACCAATCGTTTTGGTCGTTCCAGTTTAGGCGGCGGTTTATCGGCGGCTAACAGCAACACCCGCATATTTACGCAGGGGCGCAGCGCTCCTGTGGCGGTTGTTTCAAGAAGTCCGTCAACAATGGTTAATTTGGGTTTGAACTCCGAACGCTCGCGTGGCATGATGATCCAGCGTTTGCGAAACCAGGGCATACAAGATGATCGCGTGCTTGATGCCATGATGGCGGTGCCGCGTCATTTGTTCGTAGATGAAGGGCTTGCAAGCCGCGCCTACGAAGATGCGGCGTTGCCTATAGGCCAAGGGCAGACCATTTCCCAGCCTTGGGTAGTAGCTCGCATGATTTCCGTTGTGTGCGAGAACCGTGTGCCGGTCAAGGTTCTTGAAGTCGGCGCGGGTTGCGGATATCAGGCTGCGGTATTGGCCCAGTTTATTAAAGAAGTTCACGCCATCGAGCGGATACGCGGCTTGTACGAAATGGCCCGCGATCATCTCAGGGCGCTCAAGCTTATTGCCCGTGTTCGTCTCGTATACGGAGACGGCATGGCAGGTTTACCCGGTGTAGCACCTTTTGATGCCATCATTGTTGCTGCCGCCGGTATTAAAATTCCCCAGGCGCTGCTAGAGCAGCTGGCCATTGGGGGCCGTTTAATTGCCCCAGAGGGGTCGACAGCGCAGCGTCTCATCCTAATCGAGCGCACAGGTCCAGCTACCTGGCGCCGCGAAGAACTTGAGTCGGTTCGTTTTGTCCCCCTTCGGGCTGGAATACAGTCTTAAGTTTTCAGGAGATCCTATATGCATGCAGGGACGTTTCGGTCTACCGCGTTGACACTTGATTACCCGAAACGCACATCTCGTTATCTGGTAATTGCCGCCGTGGTTGCCACCACCGTTTTGGCGGGATGCGCATCACGCAGCACAAAAGCCCCGGTAACCGATATGTCGGGCGGCGCTGTCGCTCCGGCCACGGGTGGCACTTATGTCGTCAAGCCGGGCGATACGCTATATAAAATTGCCCAAGCCAACAGCATCGAAGTGGCGACGCTTACCCGCTTGAACAATATCAATGATCCTTCCCAGTTGCGGGTAGGGCAGGTGCTGCGCCTTGACAGCTCCGGCCCAGCGCCGGCATCAACCGGCCCTGCGACGACCGCGCCTGTGGCTCCGGTAACGCCTGTGGCGCCGGCCGAGCCTGCCGCGGTAGCACGCGCAAGCGATGCCGCTACCATCAATTGGGCATGGCCGGCATCGGGCAAGATCATTCAAACATTCAATGCCAATACCAAGGGTATAGACATTGCCGGCAATACCGGGGAACCCGTACACGCGGCAGCCGACGGCAAAGTCATGTATGCCGGCAACGGCGTACGCGGTCTGGGCAATCTGATATTGCTCGGGCACTCCGATGGGTTCATTACCGCTTACGCGCACAATCAGTCGTTGGCGGTAAAAACCGGGCAGCAGATCAAGAAGGGTGAAAAAATTGCGGCTATCGGCCAAACTGATACAACGTCGCCACGCCTGCACTTCGAAATCCGCCGCCGCGGCACACCGGTCAATCCTTTGTCGTATTTGCCGGCTCGATGATCCCAACCCTGGTTTTCGATCTTGAAACCATCCCCGACGCCGTCGGCCTGCGCCGCCTGAATCCCCAGTGGGGGTCAGACATGACCGATACCCAGGTCATCGAGGCGGCGTTGGCGGCAAGGCGGGAATCGCACGGCACTGACTTTCTGCCTTTGCATTTGCATAAGGTGGCCGTTATTGGCTGCGTATTTCGAGACGATCAGGGCTTTCGCGTAAAAACGTTAGGTAAGGCCGATGACCCCGAGGCCACGCTGCTTGCTGGCTTTTTCAAAACCATAGAACGCTACACGCCCAGGCTCATTAGCTGGAATGGTTCCGGGTTTGATTTGCCGGTATTGCATTACCGCAGCCTGATCCACGCCGTGCCGGCGCCGCGCTATTGGGACATGGGTGAAGACGATCGCGATTTCAAGTACAACAATTACATCAGCCGTTATCACAGTCGTCATATCGACCTGATGGATTTATTGGCCAAGTACAACGGGCGCGCCAATGCACCGCTTGACGACCTGGCCAAGCTTTGTGGTTTCCCTGGCAAGCTGGGCATGGACGGCGGCCAGGTGTGGCAGGCTTGGTCCAATGGAAAGGCCGACGAGGTTCGCGCCTATTGCGAAACGGATGTGGTCAACACCTGGCTGGTGTATTGCCGGTTCCGATTTCTTAAAGGCGAACTTGATCGCAGCGCTTACGACGCCGAAGTGCAACTGGTTCGCGATACCCTCCAAGCCAGCGATGCCCCTCATTGGAAAGAGTATATGGCGGCATGGGGCGAAGCAGTCTGAAATCGATTGAAAAGAATTCGCTTTCGCTGAAACAAACCGGAAATCACTTCAGTTGCACAATGAGGCCTCGTCACCGAAACAAGGAAACCTCATCATGCAACGTTCAATTTCTTCTGTCTCCATCAAGCTTGCCACTTTGACTGCCGCTTTGGCATTGTGCGGTGCAGCCTATGCGGCGACCGGCGCCGAGGCTTCCGCCCCGATGACTGCACAAGCAACAACATCGGCTACTACACCCGATGCATCGGGCAATCAGTCGGCTCATCGCCACCATAAGTCTGGTGAGCATCGCAACTCCATGCGCGGACATATGCGCGATGCAGCTATGTGGGTGCCAGGCTATGGTCCGCTGAACACCAAATTTGTCGAATCCCTTGCTCTTACTGATAGCCAGGCCAAGCTGCTCAAGGATGCTCAGGATGAGCAGAAAGCCAGCCGCAGCGCTCGACGCGATGCCATGAAGTTGGCAAGGGCAGAAAAGCAGGAACAACTCAAAAGCGGGAAAATCGATCCGCGCGCAACACTGAAGCAAACTGAAGAAGCGCATAAGCAGGCTTATGCAGAGCGCAGCAAGCAGCAAGGAAAGTGGCTGTCGGTGTGGGATGCGCTGGATGCTACGCAGCAGCAAAAAGTGGCGACTGAACTCAACGAGCGTGCCGAAAAATTTGCAAAGCGCGCTGAAAACCATAAACACCGTAATGCAGCGCCCGACTCGGCAAAGGTAGTATCGTAGGCATATCCGCCCTGAAACGTCCTTCCGGCTCGACTTACTGCCGGGAGGATGTCAAAATTCGGGCCTGAATCTTTGGATACCCGAATA
>DATJCP010000309.1:0-9949 GCA_035514715.1 Candidimonas sp. | reverse complement strand
CCCTTCCGCGTCGCCCAACACCCGCATATCGGCCCCCAGAAACTCCACGCTACGTGCAGTTACGCCCAGCCCCGCGCGCACCGCCGCTTTAATTCCCACGAGGGTCGGCGCCAGATAATTCAGATGCCACTTCAGCTTGGTCTGCCCTAACGCTTCCAATGCGATTTTCCGGAAAATACTGGGCTCGTCGGCCAGTATCAAGGGCAAGGCAGCGCGCTTGTTATGGACATAGTCGGCTGCGCAAATCCATGCCGTCGGTGAAGTGCGCAGCACGAAACCGCGCAAGTCCGTTGATTGCCGTGTAGAAATCGTCAAGTCAATATCACCCGATTTCAGGGCGTCCATTAAAAATGGGCTTCTATCCACTCGAATTTCCAGCCTCACCTTGGGTGCATGCCGCGCAATGTGCGTCAACACAGGCGGCAAAATGGTATCCGCCACATCCAGGGGCGCCCCCAACCGGATGTCACCCTCCATCGGCTTCTGTCCTACTGTACGAATTGCCTCGTCATTAATGGCTAACAAGCGTTGCCCATAATCGGCCAGTTGCAGGCCATGTGGCGTCAGAACGCGAGCGCGCCCTTTCTTTTGAAACAGCGCAAAACCCATCTGCGACGCCAGGCGCTGCATTTGCTGCGTAACGGCCGACTGTGTTTTAAACAGTTTGGCGCCTGCATCCGAAAACGTATTAGAGTTTTTGATGGTTACAAGCGTTCTCAGTAACTCCATATCCAGATTTTTCATAGGGATATCCCTGAAGTTCAATGCATCAGCAAACGATGCCACATAGCAAACACATTAGCATTACTTATATATAAAGCACGAATTCTAATTTGTTTGAAAGCACATAGCCGCCTATATTTTGTTTATACACAGGAGCCTCTTATGACATCAACAACCGAAAAATCAGCAGCCATCGCCCGTTTCATTGATCTCGCAAAGCAAGAAACCTCATCGACAGTAACGCGCGAGGGCCTAGACAAAGTATTGAACGGCCTTATTGAAATTGCCGCTCGCAAAGAGTGGTGGTCCAACGACCAATACGCCGAGCCGGCCGAAGGCGAACTGCAGTCTCGCTACTTCATTCACGAAGATCCTGACAACACATACGCCCTGTATTTGAACGTAATGAAACCGGGCAAGCAGATTCACCCACATAACCACACCACCTGGGCCTGTATCGCCGCCGTCGAAGGGGTTGAAAACAATTACCTTTACGACCGCAAAGATGACCGCTCACAACCGGGCATTGCCAAACTGGCCCAGACAGGCGAAAAACGCGTGGGCCCAGGCGAAGGGATAGCCCTGCTGGCCGACGATATCCATGCGGTGGAGATCCAAGGCAATGGCGCCATTCGTCATTTGCACATGTATGGCCTGGCACTGGAAAAGCTAACCGAACGCGTGGTGTTTGATACACAAAACGACACATGCAAAATCATGTCGGTTGGCGTCAAGACCCAGCGGAGCAACGCCTAATGTCCAGGCTGCCTGCGTCGAACACTCCTCGCCCCACTGAATCGCGCTCTACCCTGCTGACTCAATTGGGCCGACCCGACGCCGGTTGGGCGAATACGCCTATCGTCAAAGGCAGCACTTATTTATTTGACAACCTGGCACACCTTCGCAGTACGCGCGCCAAGCGCGAACAAGAGCGGGTGTTGTCGTATGGGGCGCGCGGCAACGAAACGCTTCACGCACTGGAAGACGCGATCACGACGCTGGAAGGCGGATATCGTGCCCAGTTGTTCCCCACTGGACTGGCTGCGATCGCCATCACGTTACTGGCTTATCTTAAGTCAGGCGACCATGTCTTGATTTCAGATTCGGTATATGAGCCAGTCAGGAAGTTCGCCGCCGCCCAGCTCGTTAACGCCGGCATCAGCTACAGCTATTTTGATGCGACCGGCGACGACTGGGCGGACGCCCTGCAGCCCAATACCAAAATGCTGTACGTGGAGTCGCCCGGTTCGCTGCTGTATGACATGCTGGACTTGCCAGCCATGGCAGCAGTCTGCCAGACACGCGGCATCTTGCTATGTGCCGATAACACCTGGGGCTCTTGCCTTAACTATTGCCCGATAAAGTTGGGGGCCGATATTTCCGTCATCGCAGCCACCAAGTATTTAGGCGGTCATTCTGACGTGATGATGGGTGCCGTCACAACCACACCAGCCGCTTTCCCCGCTCTTGAGCAAGCCAGCATCAACTTTGGTCAAACGGTGGGGTCCGAAGATGCGTTTCTTGTCTTGCGCGGCTTGCGAACCCTGGATCTGCGGTTGCAGCGTCACTCTGAAAGCGCGCTGGACATTGCCAATTGGCTGGCGCAACACCCCGCGGTCCGCACCATATTTCATCCGGCCCGCCCCGAAGACCCCAACCATGCTTTATGGAAACGCGATTGCCTGGGTAGCAACGGCCTCCTATCGATTGAGTTCCAGCCCGAATTAAAAACCGAGGCAATTGAAGCCGCTATTGATGCACTGGAACGCTTCGGGATCGGCTCGTCGTGGGGAGGCTATGAAAGCCTGGCATTACCCATCGATATCAAGCGAACCCGCTATGCATCCAATCCGGAACAAGTCGGCTACTTGCTTCGGCTGCACATAGGCCTGGAAGACCCCAACGACTTGAAGAGCGACCTTCATCAATTACTGACCGCACTGGCCTAAACGCCTACACATCCAACAAGAAAACAGGACGTTCCCACTATGAGCTCCCCCCTTTTGCAGTTTATCGATGCACCGCAACTGAAAGACTGGATACACGACGAGAATGAGCTTGCCTTGCTCGACATTCGCGAACATGGCCAGTATGGCGAAGATCACCTGTTTTTCGCAGTGCCCTTGCCCTATAGCGTGCTGGAACTGGACATATTCCGCTTAGTGCCGGTCAAATCAACACGTATTGTCGTGTATGCCGATGACAGCAGCCAAGCAATTGTGCCCGCCGCTGCCGAAGTCTTGTTCCGTCTGGGCTACACACAGGTATTTGCCCTGCGTGGCGGTATCGCAGCCTGGAAGCAGGCGGGGTACGCCAGCTTTGCAGGCGTCAATTTACCCAGCAAAACATTTGGCGAAATCGCGGAGCACTTGTACAACACGCCCCGCCTGCCAGCCACTGAACTGCATGCGATGCTGCAAGACAAGAAAGCCGACGTCATCGTTTTAGACGGGCGGCCCATAGAAGAATATCGGAAGATGAGTATTCCTGGTGCGATCTGCTGCCCCAATGGCGAGCTTGCGTTGCGGATCAACGAGTTGGTGCCCAGCCCCAACACCACTATCGTGATCAACTGCGCCGGCCGCACCCGCAGCATCATCGGCGCCCAGACCCTGATCAACCTGAATATCCCTAATCAAGTGTATGCCCTGGAAAATGGCACCCAAGGTTGGTACTTGGCCGACCTGCCGCTGGAGCACAAATCCAATCGGCTTTACCCCGAAACGATAGCCGAAGACTCCAAACCCATGCTGCAAGCGCGTTCCGCTCAGTTAATCGAAAAATTCCAGCTTAAAACCGTCGATGCCGCCAGCGTGAAATCATGGCTGCACGCAGGAACCCGAAATATCTTCTTGTGCGATGTGCGCACTCGCGACGAATACCAGCAAAACATGCCGGCCTATGTGCAGCATGCGCCAGGCGGCCAACTGATTCAGGCCACGGACCAGTATGTGGGCGTTCGCAAGGCCACTATCGTAATTTGCGACTTCGATGGCATACGCGCCCCGGTCACTGCCAGTTGGTTAAAGCAATTGGGCTGGGATGTTTGCCTGTTGATCGACCCTCAAAACCTGTCTGAACTGCCGGACCCGGCGCAGTTTGTCCCTGAACTAAAACATACGGTCATGCTTGATGCGGCACATCTAGGCGCCTTTATCCGCGACAACACGCAAGCACGCATTTTCGATGTGCGACCCAGCCAGGAATATCGCAAGAACCATTTGCAATGCGCTTTATGGGCCATTAGATCAACGCTACAGGCGCACCTCGATGCGCGGCCCAAGTCCAATAATGCGGCTCCCATCATCCTGCTGGGCTCCGACATTGGCAAGCTGCAAGTGCTGGCCCACGATCTGGAACGCAACGGTCACACAGGCATATATCTGTGCGCAGTAGACGACAAGACCCTGGCGCAAACCGGCCTACCGATGGAAAGCAGCGACAACATTCCTCCCGACGCCGAATGCATCGACTACCTGTTTTTTGTCCATGACCGCCATGACGGCAATAAGGCGGCCGCCAGGAAGTATCTGGAATGGGAAACCAACCTGATCTCCCAGATCGACGAACAGGAGCGCAATACGTTTTCGATTCAACCCTGACCGAATAAGGCCGGTCGCATTCTAAACATAGCAACGCAACCACCACCAACCGCAGCGCAGGAGACCTTCATGCAACACATTATTAGAAAAACAATGGTTTTGGGCTTGGCCACCGCCGCCTCAGCAATGATGGCCAATGCCGCCATGGCCAACAAGCTGGATGATATCAAGGCGCGGGGGACGCTGATTTGCGGAACCCAAAATGCCAGCTCGCCATATGGCTTCCAGGATCCCAAGACACGCGAATACGTCGGCTACGACGTCGATATGTGTAAGGCCATTGCCAAGCAAATGGGCGTGAAGCTGGAACACAAGCCACTGTCCACTGAAGCACGTATCCCTGAACTAAAGATGGGTCGCGTAGATATTGTCGCCGGATCCATGGCGTACTTGCCCGCCCGGGCCAAGGAAGTCGACTTCAGCCTGCAATACTTGCAAGGCAACATCAAGGTTCTGGTCAAAAAGGACTCTGGCATCAAGACCTTGGCCGATTTGGCTGGCAAGAAAATCTGCGCCTCCTCAGGCTCCAGCTCGGCAGCCATTGCCTCCAAAGTCCTGACCAAATCCGATATCCTGACCTTCCAGACCATTTCCCAATGCTATCTGGGACTGCAAAGCGGCAAAGTCCAAGGCATGACAGCCGGCGAACTGGTCTTATTGCGCTTCCAGAATGAGTCTCAAAAAACAGACACGCCTACGCAAATGCTGGAAGAGCCCACCTACACCGAACATATCGGTGTTGTGGTCAACAAAGGCGAGACAGCGTTGCTAAAGGCGGTCGATACCGCCATTCAAGAGATCGACAAATCCGGGGATCTGACCAAAAACTATGACAAGTGGCTAGGTCAAGACACCATCTACAAACTCAAGCGCAATTTTAAAGTCGAATCCGTCGCCACTGCCCAATAAAGCAAAAAAGGATAGGGGTTGCCCTTGCAGCCCCTTCATCTCATGGACTTTTCTTTATTATCAGACCCCGACACCGTGCACATGCTGGTGTTGGGCGTGTCTATTACCTTAAGGCTATTTGTCGGCGCCCTGGTGTGTGGCTTTGTAATTGCGCTGCTGCTCTCGGGACTGTATCTAATACCTTCGGCCATTACGCGCGGCATTATCGCCCTGTACGTGGAGTATCACCGCAACGTACCCACCGTAGTGCAGATCATGGTGTGGTATTTCGGTATGCCCGAAATCCTGCCTGAAGCCATACGGATGTGGATCAATCAAGGGAACACCGAGTTCTCGTTTGCGCTGATCGCCCTGTCGCTGAACGTCAGCGCCTACTATTACGAAGACATCCGCTCGGGCATCAAGGCCATTGCCGGCACCCAGAACGAGGCTGCCCGCTCGATCGGCCTGAGCGCCATGCAGGCCCTGGCCTACGTCATCTTGCCACAGGCCGTGCGCATCAGCATTCCGCCCATCATCAACCGTTCACTGATCTTGTTCAAAGACACCAGCCTGGCCATGGTGATCGGCGTCACCGAACTGACCTATCAGGTCAAGCGCATCGAAAACACGACCTTCAAGACCTTCCAGATCTTCCTGGTGGCCACCCTGATTTATTTGGTGATCTCCTTGTTGATTGCCGCGTTGGGCGCCCATATGTCCCGTCGATATCCCGCCAGTTTCAAGAGCTGACCATGATTGAATTCCTGCAAACCTATGGCCTGATATTTCTGATTGGCTCCTGGCCACACGGCCCTATTGGAGGCTTTGCCGGCAGCCTGCTGCTGGCTGGCTTGGGACTGGCCGGAGCGTTCCCGCTGGCCTTGGTAGTGGGCATTGCACGCACCAGCGAGCTGCGCGCAATCAAATTGGTCTCGACGGTATGGGTATATACGTTCCGCTCCATCCCGCTGATCATGATCATCTTCTGGGCCTACTTCCTGCTGCCTGTACTCATAGGCACTGAGGTTCCTGCCTTTTCAACGGCCTTATGCGCGATCATCTTTTATGAATCGGCCTTTCTGGCCGAAATCATCCGTGCCGGCCTGGAAGCATTGCCCCGGGGGCAGAACGAAGCCTCGCGTTCTTTGGGCCTGTCCTACTTTAAAACCTTGCTGTGCATCCAGCTGCCCCAGGCGCTAAGCAACATGATCCCATCGTTGCTGAACCAATTCGTGTCCACTATCAAGGCCACCTCAATCGCCTACATCATCGGGGTGCAAGAAGCATCCTTTGCAGCCCAGCAAATCAACAGCATCGCGTTGACCGATACCTTACGCACTTATTTGATCCTGGCCTTATTCTATTTTTTACTATGTGCGCTGCTGTCCAAGCTGGCACGCATCCTGGACACCCACCTGACCAACAAGCGCATGGGCATTGCCTAACAAGGAGACCCTCATGATCCAATTTGAAAACGTCAACAAGTGGTATAAAAAATATCATGCCCTGGATAACGTTTGCGGCGAGGTGTGCACCGGCGAAGTACTGGTGGTGTGCGGGCCCTCGGGCTCAGGCAAATCCACGATGATCCGCACCATCAACAAGCTCGAAGAAATCCAAAGCGGATCGATCCGCTTCCAGGGCGAAGACATCACGGACAAAAAACTCGACATTAACCAGTTGCGCGCCAAGATCGGCTTCGTTTTCCAGTCATTCAATTTGTTTCCGCACTTAAGCGTCAGGGACAATATTGCGCTCTCGCCTATCAAGGTCGGGGGCTATAGCAAAGACGCCGCCTATGCGTTGGCTGAAGAGCTGCTGGCCAAAGTGGGTTTAAGCGAAAAGGCCGATGCCATGCCGGTCAACCTTTCCGGCGGGCAACAACAACGCGTGGCCATCGCCCGCGCTTTAGCACAAAAGCCACCGCTTATCCTGTTTGACGAACCTACCAGCGCGCTGGATCCTGAGATGGTGGGTGAAGTGCTGCACGTCATGAAGGATTTGGCCTCGGATGGCATGACCATGGTGTGCGTAACCCACGAGATGAACTTCGCCAAGGACGTGGCCGATCGTATCTGGTTCATGGATCAGGGTCATATCCTGGAAAAATCCACGCCGGCCGAGTTCTTCTCGGCGCCCAAGCATGAACGTGCCCAAAAGTTCCTGTCGGATATTCTTCATTAAGAAAGTAAGAGCATTCAGTAGCAACTGAGATGCGCTATCAGTACAATCCATGCCCGGCAGCCATAGCACGACTGCGCTGCCTGAAAAAAGTCCGGAAGGGCCCTACAACCTTGGGGCGCTGTCCGTTGGTACGCTGCGCCTGCCTACGCGCCCACAGCGCGCCTTGAACCGATACGACCCACACCCGGTATTGTCGAGTCGTTCCGACGCATGCTTCATTGTTACGGTATAAAACTCAACGAAAGGTATTTCATGTTCAAGCGACTCAACATGCTCACAGGCCTTATGGCCTGCGCCCTTGTCAGCGCGGCTGGCCTCGCCCACGCCGCCTATCCCGAACGGCCCATTAATCTGGTCGTACCGTTTCCCCCAGGCCAGGCCACTGATATTTTTGCCCGCATGGTGGCAGAGGCACTGGCCAAAGATACCGGGCAAGCTGTCATTGTCGAGAACAAGGCGGGCGCGGGAAGCAATATTGGTATGCAGTATGTCGCCCGGGCCAAGGCGGACGGCTATACCCTTGCAGTGGGTGGCAGCGCCGGCGCCGTCAACCAGACCCTGTACAGCAATCCCGGTTATTCGCTGAAGAACGACTTCATCCCGGTAGGCGGAATATTTACCGTGCCGCTGATTTTCCTGGCCAATCCAAAGAGCGGCATCAACTCGCTTTCTGAGCTTATCGAGCAGGCGAAGGCCAAACCCGACGAGCTTGCGTATGCAAGTGCCGGCATTGGCGGAACGCAACATCTGTCTGCAGAAATGCTCAAGGCAGACGCCGGTATCGAATTGCGCCACATACCTTACAAAGGCAGCGGCCCCGCCCAGGCTGACTTCTTGGGCAACCATGTACCTCTGATGGTGGACTCCGTCACGGCTGCCCTGCCTCATGTGCAATCCAAGAGTGCGGTGGCTTTGGCTGTAACCACACGCGAACGTGTCGCGCAATTGCCGGACGTGCCCACCGTGGCCGAATCGGGCTATCCGGATTTTGAAGCAGTTGGGTGGGCAATGATCTTCGCCCCGGCCGGCACGCCTGACGATGTGGTCAAGTATCTGAACCAGAAAATCAACGCGATCCTTGAATCACCCGAGATGGCGAAAGCGCTCAATGAGCGTGGGGGCCAGCCGCTCGTATACTCGCCAGAAAACGGACAGCGTTTCGTCGCTGACGAGGTCGAAAAATGGGGCAAGGCAGTGAAGCGTTCCGGCGCCGCCATCGACTGAGCGACGTTCGATAGGTGCAATGTAGAGCCCAACCCATTATCGAAGGAGACTATCGGCTCCGTCGATATCTTCGAGAGGTCCTTCAATACTTAGCGGACCTCTACCGAAGAGGGCATCGTCATTCATAATATTGCCCCGTCCATATCTCACGGACGGACGCGCCGGCTTGGTTGTAGACAGCTGATTGGACCATGCCTTAGCCGGCGTGACGGGATGGATGTCGCCAAACTGGGGTGGCGCCAGACTGGGGACACGACGGTTGGGAAGCGTCCGATTAAAATTCATATTCGGCACGAAACTTCCCGGGCTAGCATGCCTATTTACCGAACTGTGCGGCATATGGACAGGAAAACCATCGTGCATGCCCTGAGCCGACACGCACGCCGGTGCCCAGAATGCACCTGCTACAGCAATCATCACCCAATACGGTAGCTTCATGATTCCTCCCGGGCGTGAGCCAGACGTGAAAATACTTAGAAGATACAGGGGCTTACGAATATTACGCAATTAAGCTTACGACGTTCAGCCAGGGGAGTGCAAACAGTATTACAGCCGCTAACACAGGAGGGAAACGGATGGGACAAGAGGCTTTTCGAAACCGCATCAAGCGTTGAAAATATTGGCGAGATTGCCCAAACTCCCGGCGTAGACGCCCTCTTTGTGGGCCGGGCTGATTGGGCGGTTTCCTACGGTGTTGACGCCATCACACACCCGCGCGTACAGGAAGCCGTCGAACACGTCTTTCAGATAGCCAAAGCACACGGTCGCCCAGGTTCGTCAAAGCCTATACATGGAATTTATTCGGAAGACACTAAAGGACGACTACCGGCGGCGTGGCGTGGCGGCCCCCCTTTCCAACGGCGCACAATCCGCTGAAAAACCAGTGCATTGGGTATCTGCAACAGCGCGCCCGAATGCTCTTCTGAGCTGTCTCGCAGGGTAACGTACAGCAGACTGATATCCACCACTTCGCCCTTGGCGCCCGGCTTTTCGGCCGTATCCAGAATCTCCACGTAATCGCCCAGGCGAAACGGGCGCGTGGTGAAGATCAGGAAGGCGCAGAAAATGTTTGAGAGCACACTCCAGGCGGCGAAGAATGCCACGGCGCCTACCGCCGCAAAGCCCGTAAAGGCCGTCCACAACACCGTTCCCGAGACGCCCAGCCGGCCAAGCACCAGCAGCACGGCTGTCGTCATGATGATCCAGCGCACAATGGATGCGGTGGGCTTCATCAAATGCACCGGTAGGTCGTAGCGCTGGCTTGCGCGCCGCACAATGCGCCGCAAACCGCGTTGCAACAACCAGGCACCGATCACGATGAGCAC
>DATJCP010000308.1:0-3181 GCA_035514715.1 Candidimonas sp. | reverse complement strand
GCCGGCTACATGTTCCAGGGCGAAGCGCTTTTGCCCTGGCGCAGTGCCTTGTCCAACGTAACGGCGGGGCTGGAATTCGCCGGAATGCCCAAGGCGCAGGCGCAAGAACAGGGGCGGGAGTGGCTTAAACGGGTAGGGTTGGGCGGGTTTGAAAATCGCTACCCGCACCAGATGTCGGGCGGGATGCGCAAGCGCGCTATGCTGGCCCAGACACTAATACGCGATCCCGACATCATCCTGATGGATGAACCTTTTTCCGCACTTGACGTGCAGACGCGTCAACTGATGGAAAACGAAGTCCTGGATTTGTGGATGGCCAAGCGCAAGGCCGTGTTGTTCATTACTCACGATCTTGACGAAGCCATTGCCATGAGCGACCGGGTTGTTGTGTTGTCTGCGGGCCCGGGCACGCATCCCATAGGCGAATTTGATATCGATATTCCACGGCCGCGTGATGTTGCCGAGGTGCGTAGCAATCCGCGCTTTATCGAGCTGCACAAGGCAATTTGGGATGTCTTGCGTGAAGAAGTGTTAAAGGGCTATGCCCAACAAAAGCGGGCTTAAGATGTCGAAGTCAACTAAATCCAATCTCACCATGCGGTTTTGGCAGGTTCTGCTGCTGGTGGTTATTTTGTCGGCGTGGCACTTTGCTGCCCGCGACAAGAACTTTGCCTTTTTCTTTGGCCGGCCAGTAGAAATTGCCCAGGTCATCTGGAACTGGTTTGTTGTTAATGCCGATATTTATCGCCATTTGGGCATAACATTGTCTGAAACGGTACTGGCGTTTTTTATCGGTACTGTAGCGGGTCTGGTATTCGGCCTGTGGCTGGGCTTGTCGCGTGGTGCCAGCGCTTTGTTGGATCCATACATTACCGCCGCCAATTCCATGCCGCGTGTCATCCTGGCCCCGATTTTCGGGATGTGGTTTGGCCTGGGTATCTGGTCCAAAGTAGCATTGGCAGTAACACTAGTGTTTTTCATTGTGTTCTTCAACGTGTACCAAGGCGTGCGCGAGGTCAGTTCCACCTTGCTGGACAACGCCCGCATGCTGGGCGCCAACCGCAAACAGCTTCTACGCCATGTCTACATTCCTTCCGCAACCAGCTGGGTATTTTCCAGTTTGCACACTTCAGTAGGCCTGGCTTTTGTCGGGGCAGTGGTGGGCGAATACCTGGGGTCGGCCAGCGGGGTGGGGTATCTGATTCTGCAGGCTGAGGGCACGCTGGATGTTAATACCGTATTTGCCGGGATTGTGGTGCTTACGGTGTGCGCTTTGATTCTGGATGGCTTGGTTACGTTGTTCGAGGACCGGATGTTGTCCTGGAAGCCCAAGGCTGGCGAAACCGAGAAATTGTAGTCACGCTATAACGCATTGCGCCGATACCACATCATTCCTACCCATTCGCGCAATGCAGTATTGGCAAGATCCAGGTAGCTGGCTTGTGGAATGAAGTTGGCAATCCCTTGCAGCGATTCCACATGGAAAGCCGTGCATTTTCCGCCGTGTTTGCGGATTGCTGTTCCAGCGCTTGGATCATGGTGTGAGCATGGCGGTCCCGTTAAGAGATTAATGCGTTGGCGAGGCCGCACATGCTTCCTGAGCAATGGGTTTTTGCTTTCCTAGTCGGTGGTTATTGCTTTCGCGCCTGTGCAATCAACTCGTCCAACTTTACGGCATCGGCTGCAAATAGCCGTATACCTTCCGCCAGCTTTTCGGTCGCCATTGCGTCTTGATTCATTTCTGTGCGGAAGCTAACCTCGTTGCTGGCTAGCCATTCTGGCGCATTGGCCTTTGCCAATTTTGGATCAAGCTGCCGCTCCAGGGGCGCGGTGCTGTTTGCGAGCTCGCCCAGCAATTCTGGGCTGATCGTGAGTAGGTCGCAACCAGCCAAAGCGCGTATTTGCCCGATATTGCGAAAGCTCGCGCCCATGATCTCGGTTGGAATGTCGTAGGTTTTGTAGTAGTCGTAAATCCGTTTTACCGACTTGACCCCTGGGTCGGCCACACCAGCATTGGCCGCTTCGTCCCAGCTGGAGCCTGCGTTTTTCTTGTACCAATCATAAATACGACCCACAAACGGCGAAATCAATTGTGCCTTCGCCTGGGCACAAGCTAGCGCCTGCGGCAGGGAAAACAGCAGCGTCATATTGCAGCGCACACCATCGGCCTGCAGCACCTTGGCCGCTTGTATCCCTTCCCATGTCGATGCCAGCTTGATCAGGACCCGCTCGCGATCAATGCCGACGCGACGGTAGATTTCAATGATTTGGCGAGCCCGTTCAATGCTGGCTTGAGTATCGAACGACAGGCGGGCGTCCACCTCGGTCGAAACGCGGCCCGGCACAATCTTCAGTATTTCCTGCCCGAACGCAACCAGCAAATGATCCACCAAGTCGCTGCTGGAGCCTTGGCTGTTGTCGGCCACTACCTTGTCAAGCAAGTGCCGGTTTTCTTCTTTTTGCACCGCTTTCAAAATAAGCGATGGATTAGTCGTGGCATCGGTAGGGCGATGGACGCGCATGGCTTCGAAATCGCCGGTATCGGCAACGACCGTGGTGAACTGACGCAGGGATTCAAGTTGATTCGACATGGTTTCCATACAGGTTGAGCTAATACTAGGAAGTGTCTGTTAATGTAGACTATTTTCAGCTCTGGCACACTTAAACAGCCTTTTTTACGCCCCGTTCCAAGAGGGGGCGCAGTCTCAAGGTATAATCGGAAGGTTTAATTATTGACTTTAAAATCGGGGTTTACAGTGCTGCCGTCACTCTTTCCTGAAGGTTCCAACAGGTTTCCTTCTGCAATTCTTGCCTTGGCAGACGGTACCATCTTCAAGGGTGTCTCTATCGGCGCCGATGGTAATTGCGTCGCCGAAATCGTCTTCAACACAGCCATGACTGGCTATCAGGAAATCCTGACCGATCCCAGCTATAGCGGTCAGATAGTCACTTTGACTTACCCGCATATTGGCAACACAGGCGTCAATGCCGAAGACGTCGAATCCGACCGCGTTCATGCGGCTGGCCTTGTCGTGCGTGATTGCTCTTTGCGCGTCTCCAACTTTCGCGCTACCCAGTCCTTGCCTGACTACCTGAAAAGCCAGGGTGTTGTCGCCATTTCCGGCGTCGATACTCGCAAGCTTACGCGTATATTGCGCGATGGCGGGGCTCAGGGGGCATG
>DATJCP010000307.1:0-19707 GCA_035514715.1 Candidimonas sp. | reverse complement strand
AAGTTGCCGGAGCAATAGCCTTGAGCACGGATGCTGGAATGCCAATGTCGGCAAGTTCGATCTTTCCGCACAAAAGCCGACCCGGCATTAATAGATGGCCCGGTTTTTTTCGAAAAAAAGTCACGGTTATTTCAGCAGGTGCTGCAACGCCCAGCACCTGACCGCTAGCGCCATCCAGTCCACTGGGCACATCGACCGCGCAGACGGGTATCTTGCGCTCGGCAATAGCCTGAATCAGTTGCGCCGTCACGCCAGACAATGGCCTGGACAAGCCCGCCCCAAATAAGGCATCGATCACCAGCGCCTTGCCGTCAAGCAAATCCATGGAAAGCGGCTGGATGGTTCCAGGCCAAAGATCGGCCTGCCGGGCTGCGTCGCCCATCAGCATTTCCTTGCTACCCAATAAACCAACGCTGACGGGCCAGCCTGCTTGAAGCAAATGACGGGCCGCCACAAATCCATCACCGCCATTATTGCCAGGCCCGCACAAAACCAGCGCTGGCCGTTTGGTCCAGCGTCCAGCCACCGCATTGGCCACGGCCGAACCGGCGGCTTCCATCAAGGCCATGCCGCTTATCCCGCCTTGCATGGCGGCAAGGTCGGCTGCGGCCATCTGGACTGGGGTCAAAATAGCGATATCGTCAGGGGAAGTCGTTAGCAAGATAAAACCTTTTCGATTCGCGGATTATCAGGCGTTTCCGCTTATGGTATTGTGCCCCAGTACAACTGGGAAATCACTATGTCACCCGTTATTTCGGTATCCAAGCTGGACAAGACTTATGCGTCGGGTTTCCAGGCATTAAAAAACATCAACCTAGACATACGCCGCGGTGAAATCTTTGCCTTGCTGGGACCTAATGGCGCAGGTAAAACTACGCTGATCAGTATCATTTGCGGGCTGGTCAACCCCACTTCCGGCACCGTTCTGGCCGACGGCCACGACATCGTTCGCGACTATCGCCAAGCCCGCTCGAGCATCGGCTTGGTGCCTCAGGAACTGACTACCGATGCCTTTGAAACCGTATGGGCTACGGTCAGCTTCAGCCGAGGCCTATTCGGCAAGCCCGCCAATCCGGCCCATATCGAAAAAGTGCTGCGCGCTTTGTCATTATGGAACAAAAAAGACAACAAGCTGATTACCCTGTCCGGGGGCATGAAGCGCCGCGTGCTGATTGCCAAGGCGCTGTCGCATGAACCGAAAATACTGTTTCTGGACGAGCCTACGGCAGGCGTAGATGTATCCCTCCGGAAAGAAATGTGGGAAGTCGTGCGTTCGTTGCGCGATACCGGCGTCACCATCATTCTTACCACCCACTATATCGAAGAGGCCGAAGAAATGGCCGACCGGGTCGGCGTCATCAATAATGGCCAAATCATACTGGTGGAAGAGAAAAAAGAACTCATGCGCAAACTGGGCAAAAAACAATTGACCCTGCATTTGCATCAGACACTGGATGCCATACCCGGCTCACTTGACGCCTATCAGCTGGAACTGTCGAACGAAGGCAGCGAACTGGTCTATACCTACGATACCAAGCGCCAGCACAACGATATCACTGCCCTCTTCCAAAGCTTGGCCGAGGCCGGGATCAAGTTCAACGACCTGCAAACTCAACAAACGTCGCTCGAAGAAATCTTTGTCAAGCTGGTACGGAATCCATCATGAACATCCACGCTATCCGCGCGATTTACGCCTTTGAAATGGCCAGAACCTGGCGCACGTTGCTGCAAAGCATCATAGCGCCGGTCATATCGACTTCTTTATACTTTGTCGTGTTCGGCGCCGCCATAGGCCACCGTATCACCGAAGTGGACGGGGTCAGTTATGGCGCCTTTATTGTTCCCGGCCTGATCATGCTGTCGATATTGACACAAAGTATATCCAATGCATCCTTCGGCATTTATTTTCCGAAGTTTTCAGGAACCATCTACGAATTGCTATCGGCTCCGGTTTCATACTTTGAAATCACCCTGAGCTATGTGGGCGCAGCCGCAACCAAATCCATTATCCTTGCCGTTATCATTCTTGCCACCGCGGGGTTTTTCGTACCGCTGCAAATCGACCATCCCTTCTGGATGGTGCTGTTCCTGGTGCTGACCGCGATCACATTCAGCCTGTTCGGCTTCATCATCGGCATATGGGCCGACGGCTTCGAGAAGCTGCAGCTCGTACCTTTGCTTATCGTCACTCCACTGACCTTCCTGGGTGGCAGTTTCTACTCCATCAACATGCTGCCACCCTTCTGGCAAACCGTGACGCTGTTCAACCCGGTGGTTTACCTGATCAGCGGGTTTCGCTGGAGTTTTTACGGCATCGCCGACGTCAACGTTTATATAAGCCTGGGGATGACTGTATTCTTCCTGCTTCTATGCTTGGCCATTGTGGCCTGGATATTCAAGACGGGCTACCGGCTTAAAAACTGACCACCCGGTTGCGGCCCTGTTTCTTGGCTTCGTACAGCGCTTTGTCGGCGGCGGCCGTCAGCATCGAGGGCGTATCGGCTCCGTGAGGAGCCCAAACCGCAACGCCGACACTGACGGTAAGCGCGCCGGTGGGGGCTAAAGTGTGCTCCATCTGCTTTTGCTCTATGGCGATACGTATCTTTTCAGCGACGGAAACAGCCCCTTCGGCATCCGTATCAGGCAACACCACAACGAACTCCTCGCCGCCATAACGCGCCGCCAGGTCGGACGGGCGATTCGCATGCTCTTGAACAATAGAACCGACCGCTCTCAAACACTCGTCGCCAACTGGATGTCCGTAATGATCGTTGTATTGCTTGAAGAAATCGACATCGAGCATCAACAAACCGATGGTGCCGGCATTGCGCCTTACTCGCTGAAATTCAGCCGCGATGAACGAATCAAACTCACGTCGATTTGCCAGCCCGGTCAGGCCGTCCTCACGCGCAAGGAGGTCTAGTGCTTTGTTGGCGCTTAGCAAGCTTTCCCGCGCATGGCGCAATTGACTTTCCACACGGGACTGGTGACGCATCAACGCTATCAAGCGATACCCCATATACGCCAGAAGCAGAACAAAAAAACTGACAATGGCTACGCTAAGCCATAACTCCTTGCGCCATTCAGCGAGAATTTCCTGCTTGTCCCGCCCTACCAACACAACCAAGGGATATTGTTCGATCCGGGCGAATCCCAGTATGCGCTGAACCTTATCGAGTACAGAGTTGGTTGTTGCCGTACCTTGTGACGACACTTTCAAATAGTGGCGAAACAATTCTCCGTGCGAGATATCAGCCCCAACATCTTCTTCGTGAAACGGACGGCGGGTCAATATGGTGCCATTTTCCAGCGTCAAACTGACCACGCCATTTTTGCCAATATCAAGCGTGTTATACAGCTTCAGGAAGTATTGAAGGTCTATTGTTGCCAACGCCACACCGGCAAAACGGCCATCAGGGTGATTGATTCGACGCGATATCGTCAGTATCCATGTACCTGTCGAGCGGCTGCGCAGCGGCGGACCTACATATGGGCCTGTATCGGCATTATCCCGATGAAATACAAAATACCCGCGATCCGAGTTGTTGACCTTACCAGGCTCTATCTGATTGGAGTTGACCAGCCACCGCCCTTCGCTGTCGTAAACAAAAAGCCCGTGCAGCTGCGGCAGCTGGGCTTTTTGATCCCTCAAAAGCGCTTGCAGCCGCTTCAAAGCCCTTGGACCCATGCCCTCGGTTTCCAGCCTTTCAACCAGGCCGAAAAGTACAATATCAGCCTGTTTGATGGTTGCATAGGCCTGCTGTCCCAGCGCCCGCGCCAAATCATAAGTAGCGGCGGTTTTGTCGCGCAACTGATGCTGGCGCGAAGACCAGGCTCCAAAAGCAACAATAATCGTCAGAGCGAGGACAACGACAATGGCGCAGATAATGGCATAGCGCATGCCAAGCGAGTTTGATCGCTTGCCAGGGTGCAGTAGCACCCGTCTATGCGATATCGAATCGGCCTGTCGCAAAAGAGTCAGGTAAAAGCCATGGCAGGAGTCTTAATCCCGGAAGTTTTCAAACTGCAGCGGCAGTTCGACGTCGGTTTTTTTCAGTAAGGCAATGGCCTCTTGCAGATCGTCGCGCTTCTTGCCGCTGATACGTAATTTCTCGCCATTGATCTGGGCTTCAACCTTGAGTTTAGCGGCCTTCAGGGCAGCAATGAGCTTTTTGGATATGGCTTGTTCTATACCTTGTTTGATGGTGATTTTCTGGCGCGCACCGCCCAGGTTTTCAAGCGGCGTAGCCACATCCAGGCAGCGCACATCGATGCCCCGAGCGGACAAGCGCCCACGCAAGATATCCAGCATCTGGTTCAATTGAAAGACGCTTGAAGCCGATTGCGTTACGACAAAACCTTCAAGTTCGAACTTGGCGTCGCTGCCTTTGAAATCAAAGCGGGTAGCCAATTCCCGACTGGCCTGGTCGACAGCATTGCTAAGTTCGTGCTTGTCGACTTCAGAGACGACGTCAAATGTGGGCATATCTAAAATTCCGATTCTGTTGGGAAAAACACCTTAAATTGTAGTCCAGCCTAACATGCGATACAACCGCGCCCGCCGGTAAACGCCGGCAGGCGCGGTGCCGATCAGCCTGCCGAGGCATCAAGCAATTCGGCTTGTTTGCGCAGTTCGAATTTCTGGATCTTGCCGGTAGAGGTTTTGGGCAGCTCGCAAAACACAACAGCCCTGGGTACCTTGAAGCCCGCCAGATGCTGCTTGCAATGCGCAATGATGGCCTCTGCGGTGGTTTCCGAGCCTTCTTTGAGCTCGATAAAGGCGCAGGGTGTTTCGCCCCAGCGCGTATCAGAGCGCGCCACGACAGCGGCGGCAAGAACATCGGGGTGCCGGTACAGTACGTCCTCGACCTCGATGGACGAGATATTTTCACCGCCGGAGATAATGATGTCTTTGCTGCGATCCTTGATTTTCACATAGCCGTCCGGGTCCATCACGGCCAGGTCGCCGCTATGGAACCAACCGCCCGCCAAGGCCTCTTGGGTAGCCTTGGGGTTTTTCAAATAGCCCTTCATGGCAATATTGCCGCGGAACATGATTTCGCCCATGGTTACGCCATCGGCAGGCACAGGCTGCATGGTTTCCGCGTCCATGACGGTGATCCCACGTTCGAGATGGTAAGTAACACCCTGGCGGGAATTCAGGCGCGCACGCTCGCCGATATCGAGATTGTCCCAGTCATCATGCTTGGCGCATACGGTTGCCGGCCCATAGGTTTCAGTCAGCCCATATACGTGCAACAGATCAAACCCCAGGCGCTCCATACCCTCGATCATGGAAGCGGGAGGCGCAGCCCCCGCCACCATGGCCTTGACCCCTTGCGGAACCCCCTGCTTCATGCTTTGCGGCGCATTGACCAACAGACTGTGGACGATGGGCGCGCCGCAATAATGCGTAACGCCATGCTCGCGTATGGCATCGAAAATGGCTTGTGCCTCGATCTTGCGCAGGCATACATTCACGCCGGCACGCGCAGCCACCGCCCAGGGGAAGCACCAGCCATTGCAGTGAAACATGGGCAGCGTCCACAAATAGACGGCGTGCTTGGGCATATCCCATTCCAGGATATTGGAAATGGCGGCGGTAGCAGCGCCACGATGGTGGTAAACGACGCCTTTAGGGTTGCCTGTCGTACCGCTGGTGTAATTCAGAGCGATGGCATCCCATTCATTTTCGGGAAGCTCCCAGGCAAATTCCGGGTCGCCATTTGCGATGAAGGCCTCGTACTCGATAGCGCCAATAGGTTGTGCCGACCCTGTGTACAAGGCATCGGCCACGTCGATGACATGGATGGGTGTGGACGACGTACGCAAGGTCAGCGCCTTGCTCATGATGGGAGCGAATTCCGTATCGACAATAACCGTCTTGGCTTCGCCGTGATCAAGCATGAAAGCCACGGTCTGAGGATCCAACCGGGTATTGATGGCATTAAGGACGGCGCCGACCATGGGAATGCCAAAGTGGGCTTCAACCATGACAGGCGTATTGGGCAGCATGACCGCAACCGTATCGCCTTTGCCTATACCGCTTTGCGCCAGCGCGCTGGCCAGCTGGCGGCAGCGTCCATACAATTCTGCCCAGTTGCGCCGCAGTGTCTGGGGCCCCGTACCGTGCACAATGGCCAGGCGTTGCGGGTAAACGCTGGCCGTACGCTCGATAAACGACAGAGGGGACATCGGCGTGTAGTTAGCCGGGGTCTGCGGCAAATCCTGGTCAAAAATGCTGGACATCTTCGTCTCCTGTAATTAATTCTTGGATATTGCTGATATTCAAGATAATACAACCGTCAGCGCCGCGCTGATTCTTCAAAACTCAGGAAATATTGATTCTGCTCAGGAGGCCTGCCTGTTCGCAACCATCCACCATGCAATGCAGCCAATATAACCAGACTACAAAAGCGCCAACACCGCCAATATAAGGGGAACAAGCACCGCGGTTGCTATACCGTTCAAGCCCATGCCTAGCGCGGCGAAAGCCCCGGCAGTTTCATTCGCCTGAAAAGCCCGCGCTGTGCCGATCGCATGCGCGCCCAGGCCTAACGCAAACCCTTCCACCTCTGGGTCCTGTAAACGCAGCAGCTTTAACAGCCAACCCGCCATGATCGCACCGGCGATGCCAGTAATGGCTACCGCAATAGTCGTAAGCGAAGGCGAGCCGCCGCTTAGACCTGCCACCTCCATGGCGATAGGCATGGTTGCCGACTTTGGCGCAAGCGACAATTGCGTTTGCAACGACGCCCCCATGAAGCGGGCAATTCCAATGGCCGAGAGAATGGCTGTCGCCGAACCGACCAGTAAAGCCACAAATATTGGCCAGAAAAGACGTTTCAAACGGCCCAGCTGGCCGTATAACGGCACTGCCAAGGCCACGGTCGCCGGTCCGATCAGGAACTTCAGGAACGAGGTTCGCTCGGCATAGACCAAGTACGGCGTTTGGGTGTAATGCAGTACGCCGATAATGACAATGACCGCCGTCAGAACCGGCAAGAGTAAGGGATGGCCGCCACTACGCTGATAAACCATGGCCGCGGCCAGATAAGCCACCAAGGTCAGCCCCAGCCAGAACAAGGTTGAATCTGCCATATAGGCCCAAAGCGCAATAAATGTATCGCTCATTGCCCTGACGCCCTCGAACGGGCCAGCATCCAGCGAAAGGCCAGCGCAGTTGCCACAATGGTCAGGGCCACACCGCCGATACAAGCCAGCAGAAAGGGAATCCAGTCATCGGCAAGCTGGCCGAAGTACAGCATAATTCCAGCCACCAAAGGGATAAACAGCAACATCAAATGCTTCAGCCCGTGATAGCAGGTGTCGCGCAAACCCTCCGGCACGCGCCCGTAAAAGATCAGCGCGGCCAACAGCAGCAGCATGCCCACCAAAGGCCCAGGCAGCGGCAAGCCCGACAACCGCACCAACGCTTCGCCAAGAATTTGCATGACGAATAAAGCAGCAACCGCAGACAGTACAGGCATAGGCAACCAACAGAAAAGGAAAGCAAGGCAGCAAAGCTCGCAACACTAGCATGCCCCTACAACAATATCCAGAGGACGGGCGCGCTTTCTTTTTGCTCTATCATGGCGAAAAAACGAGGAGCATGATCATTATCGACCGACGCGCCATGACCGTCAGCACTCTGGGAATTACCCAGACATTGGCCTGGGCATCATCCTATTACTTGCCGGCCATGCTCGCCGAATCAATGGCTAACGACTTGAACATATCGGTTCAAACGGTTTTCGCCGCCTTCTCCGCAGCGCTTATTCTTGCCGCGTTTCTTGGCCCGCTTGCAGGACGCTGTATTGATAAGCATGGCGGGCGCCCCGTGCTGATGTTCACCAACTTGGTATTTGCGATCGGCCTGGCCGGGTTGGCAGGCGCTCAGGAAATCATCGGTTTTTTCGCCGCTTGGCTGCTGATAGGGGCGGCCATGGGGACGGGTCTGTATGAAGCCGCCTTCGCCACCGTTGTCAGGCTATACGGAAACCATGCTCGCAATGCCATCACCGGCATTACGTTGTTTGGCGGATTCGCCAGCACTGTTGGCTGGCCCCTGTCAGCCTGGCTGGAGCTGGAATACGGCTGGCGTAGCGCATGCCTGGCCTGGGCCGGGCTACATCTGTTTCTAGGGCTGCCACTGAATGCGATATTGCCCAAGCCTACCGCCGAAAATGCGTCTAAGACCGCTACGCTAGACAAGCCTGACACCGCAAGCGCCTCCCTATCAGCCGATCTTGGGACAAGCCCTAAGCAAACCCATAGCCCAGCGCTTTCAGAAAAAACCAGTCATCGAGCCAGCATTCTGCTGGCGGCGGTATTCGCCATTACCTGGTTTATCAGCACCGCCATGGCTGCCCACCTGCCTAAATTGCTGCAGGCATCCGGGCTTACGCTGGCAGCGGCCGTGGCAATATCGGCGTTGGTCGGCCCGGCGCAGGTGGTTGCCCGCCTCATGGAGTTTGGCTTGTTGCGCCGCGTGCACCCTCTACTGTCAGCACAGCTGGCTACTTTGGCTCACCCCATTGGCGCCGTCTGCCTGATGATTTTCGCCGCGCCCGCGGCAATGCTATTCACCCTGCTTCATGGCGCGGGTAACGGCATCCTTACCATCGCCAAAGGTACTCTGCCCTTGGTCATTTTCGGGCCGCAAGGTTATGGCTTGCGCCAAGGTCTGCTAATGGTGCCCGCGCGTATTGCCCAGGCGGGCGCACCGTTCTTGTTCGGCCTGTTCATCGAACAATGGGGCGCAGCCTCGTTATGGGTGTCCGGCCTTCTTGGCCTGGTTGCATTTGCAGCCTTGCTATGGCTTGCTCAAAGCATGAAGACCCCTAACTAGCCGGCGAACCCGCCCTCGTCCAGGAATGCCTGCTCTTGTTGCGTAGTGACGCGCCCCAGGCACAAATTGCGATGCGGGAAACGCCCAAAGCGCTCAATGATGCGGTGATGATCTTCAGCATATTGACGATCGGACGGATCCAGATCGGCATGCAGCAGTACCGAACGTTCCTGGTCGGCCAGGTTTTCTGAATGTTCGAACGGCAAATAGCAAAACACGCGCAATGCTGGATCGATATGCCGATGAAAGCCCGCTGCAATCATTCCCTCGGCGAAATAGCGCGCCAGCGGGTCTGTTGCAAACATGTGCGCCGTACCCCGAAAAACGTTACGGGGGAATTGATCGAGCAAAATAAGCAACGCCAATGCGCCCTCGGGACTGCTGGCCCAGCCATCCAACTCACGCCTAGCCGCGGCCCAATGCGATTGCAGAAAGCGATCGCGAAAAAGCGCATCGAAGGCCGGGTCTTTGACGAACCAGCGCGACGGCCCTGCTTCGCGCCAAAATCCGACAACGTCGGCAATGTGTTGTGTATGCTCGCCCTGCCCGGCCTGTTCCGTCATGGTTGTAGCGCGTTAGCCGCGTCCAAGAAATGGCATATTGGTTGCCATGATGGTCATGAATTGCACATTCGTTTCCAAAGGCAGTTGCGCCATTTGGGTTACAGCACGCGCCACGTGGGCCACGTCCATGCGCGGCTCGGGGCGGGTCGTGCCATCGGCTTGCAGTATGCCAGCCGCCATGCGTTCAGTCATCTCGGTGGCCGCGTTGCCAATATCGATCTGGCCGCAAGCAATATTATAGGGACGGCAATCGAGCGAGATCGATTTGGTCAGCCCTGTGACGGCGTGCTTGGTGGCCGTATAGGCAATGGAAAACGGACGCGGCGCGGTAGCCGAGATGGAACCGTTGTTAATGATACGCCCACCTTGGGGCTGCTGGTTTTTCATCATGCGTATGGCAGCCTGGGCGCACAAGAACATGCCTGTCAAATTCACGTCTACCACCGCTCGCCAGTCGGCTACAGACAGGTCTTCTATCGGTACCGCAGGAGCACCGCGCCCGGCGTTGTTGAACAAGACATCAAGCCGGCCATAAGCACTTTCTATTTTTCCGAATAAAGCCTGCACGGCGTTCTCATCAGTCACGTCGGTAGGCACGGCCAGTGCACGCGAAGCATTTTCAGCAGCCAATGCGCGAGTCTGTTCGAGCGCATCGGCGCGTCGCCCGCAAAGAACCACTTGATAATTATTTGCCAGCAGATCAAGGGCGACTGCCCGTCCGATACCGCTACCTGCCCCTGTCACCAACGCTACGCCAACAGCCTTATTCATTTGTATCCTCTATTATTTATTGATTGCTGATAAACAGCTTTGCCAGATCCGGTATCCAGGCAATGATGCAAACTAGTCGCTTGCAATAATACACGGGAGCAGATGTAACAAACAACACTGCCCCCGAACTATCACTGCAACGCGGGAGTCTAACTTTCACGATGAAAAGCAGTTATTGATAAGCTGGCTTTTACTATGAAAACAGTTAACTTCATTGCGAAACGACTGATATTCCCCGCAATCGTAGTGTCGATATTAGGCGGTTGCGCCGTCTATAGCCCTGCACCGGCCTATTACGTACCGGGCGACGCCCAAGTCTATGTGGCTCCACCCCCCGTATACAGGGCACCTCCTGTCTATGCCAGCCCATGGTATGTCGGGCCGCCGCTCTTCTTCAACTTTGGGTTTAGCTCGGGCCACTATGGCGGCTACCGTGGCTGGCATGGTGGTGGCTGGGGACATGGCGGCGGACATTTTCACCATGGACGCTAGCAGAGCGTCCACCCGAATCACTTTTGTGTAGACAATAAGCGCCCAAACGTCCAACCTTGCCGCATGGCTGCTGCCGCAAAAAGAATGGCGGCTACTCCGAACCATTGCATCCATTGCAAGCGATGCCCGAACGCAACCCAGTCCACAATAATGGCGACAATGGGATAAATGAACGACAAGGCCCCCGTCAACGCGACTGGCAGCTTTTGAATCGCCCCGTACAGCAGCACATACATGAAACCTGTATGGACAACGCCAAGCGCCAGCAGAATCAACCAAGCGGAGGCTGGTTGATTTTGCAGCGCCGTTATCGAAGCAAATGGCGCCAACATCAGTATGCCAACACAAACCTGTACCAAGGCAATCAGGTGCGGCGCAGTGCCGGCCAACCGCTTGACCACAAGCGCTGCGATGGCATACAAAAAGGCCGCCCCCAATGCCAAACCAATACCCGCCAGGTACGCCTCACCGCCATAGCCAGAAGTGCCATGCGACTGGGTAATCGCCAGCATGCCGGCAAAGGCTACGCTTAGCCACATCATTTTGTCCAGCGTAACCTTTTCCCCTAAAAACAATGCCCCCAGCCCGACCAACATGAATGGCTGTGTGTTATAGACCGCCGTGGCTATCCCGATCGAGGCCCGAGAATAAGCGGCAAACAGCAAAACCCAATTCCCGACAATGGCAACCCCGCTGAGCGCCGCCAACAAAAAGGCCGACCAGCTAAACAGGCCAGGCTTGAACAAGCCCATGAAGGCGCAAATCAACAGTAAGGTTGCGGCGCCAAATACACAACGCCAAAACACCACATCAAGGACGGGCTGCCCGGACACCAATACAAACCAGCCTATCGTGCCGGAGATCAACATGGCGCCCACCATCTCCAGCGAGCCGCGCTTGACTTGATTTTCCATCGCAATCCCTCTTGTTTCAAACAGCTAAATTCAGATGGCTAAAGTTTGACCCTTTTCAGCCCTATCTTCCATAGATAAAATAAAGAGATATTCGATCTTTTCCTTTTTTATGAAGGAAGTATCAGCTCTTATCCTTATCAAATATCATGCACGACGACATTGACCGTATCATTATTGCCGCCCTGATGGACGATTCGCGCCTATCTCTTAAAGCCTTGGCGCGGATCAGCGGACTATCGTCCCCTAGCGTCGCAGAACGCCTACGGCGGCTGGAAGAGCGCGGCGTGCTTACCGGCTACACAGTAACGGTAGATCCCAGGGCATTTGGATACTTGCTTAAGGCGATAGTCAGAATAAGGCCTTTGCCAGGCCAATTGCACGCCGTCGAACGTCAGATCCAGGCGACTCCCGAATTTACCGAATGCGATAAAGTGACAGGCGAAGACTGCTTCGTTGCGCGTCTGAGTGTCCGGTCTATGGAGCAACTGGACGCTATCCTGGATACGCTGGCAAATCAGGCTGAAACCAATACAGCCATCGTCAAGACCACGCCAGTCAAACGCCGCCTGCCTCCCCTCAACGACGATAAAAGCTCATAAGCGATGGCCTTGACTCAGTTTCTTAGCGACCACGGCTACTTGACGGTATTTGCCGGCTCCGTCCTCGAGGGCGAAACTGTGCTTGTGCTGGCGGGGTTTGCCGTACACCAGGGTTATCTGTCATTTCTTCTGGTGGCTGCCTGCGCCATATGCGGCGGGATGACAGGAGATATTTTCTTTTTTTTCCTGGGACGGCGTCACGGCACGGCTGTGCTCAAGCGCTTTCCCCAATGGGACGGCCGCGTACAACAAGTCAATCGTTGGCTGCTGCGCAATCAGGCAGGAATCATTATCGGCGTACGCTTCATGTATGGACTGCGCGTGGCCGGCCCGATTGCCATCGGCATGAGCGATATACCAGCCTGGCGCTTCATCCTGTTCAACTTGATCGGGGCGGCAATATGGGCGCCGTTGATCATCGGAGCCGGTTATTTTTTCGGCCAAACACTGCAATGGCTATTTACCGACGCCAAGCGCTATGAAGAAACAGTTCTGTTCTTGGTTATCGTTGCAGCGCTTGCGCTAGGGCTGATACGCCATATGCGGCAGCGCCATCATTGATCAATTTTGGCTGGATGGCTTTCACGCAGCAAGCGCCGATTCGGCGGCCTGCCGGGCGTGAATTGCTGTTGTATCGAACAAAGGAATCAGGGCATCTTGCGGCCCCACCAACAGCGAAATTTCCGTACACCCCAGGATGACTGCTTCCGCTCCCGCAGCGATCAGGCTGGCCATGATACGTTGATACTCCCGGCGGGACTCCGGCTGTACTATCCCCAGACAAAGCTCTTCATAAATAATCGTGTGCACTATATCTCGATCTTGCGGGCCCGGTATCAGCACCTGCAAACCATGGTGTTCCAGCAAGCGCTTCTTATAGAAGTCTTGTTCCATGGTGAAACGCGTACCTAGCAATCCCACTCTAGAAAAACCCGCCTTCTTGATCTCCAGTGCGGTCGGATCGGCGATATGCAGTAAAGGAATACCTACAGCGGCTTCAATATCGGCAGCAACTTTGTGCATGGTGTTGGTGCATAGAACCAAAAAATCGGCGCCTGCCCCCTGCAGCTTACGAGCTGCTTCGGCCAATACTTTACCTGCGGCCTCCCACTCCCCGGCATGCTGCAAACGTTCGATTTCGTGAAAATCGACGCTATACAGAATGATCTTGGCCGAATGCAGTCCGCCCAGCCGCGCTTTGACCACCTGGTTGATTTCACGGTAATAGGGAATCGTGGATTCCCAGCTCATGCCGCCTATCAAGCCGATAATTCGCACAACATACTCCTGAAAAGGTTATCTGCAGTGGTTTAACCCCATTACAAACTGTCGGGCAACTCACTATAATTCGCCGACTAATAAAGGCATTACGCCATCATAAACAGGAGACAACATGAAATCCAGCCATTACCTTTCGGCTACCGTGCTTGGCATTGCGCTGGGCGCAACCAGCGGTGCTGCGCATGCCGGCAAAACGCTAGATGCCGTCAAGGCAAAGAACCAAGTCGTTTGCGGGGTCAACACTTCCGCCCCAGGCTTTTCAGGCGCCGATAGCAAAGGGCAATGGGCCGGCCTTGATGTGGACGTTTGCCGCGCAATTGCCGCCGCCGTGCTGGGCGATGCAAGCAAAGTCAAGTATGTCCCCTTGAACCCTCCCCAGCGATTCACTGCCCTTCAATCCGGCGAAATCGACGTCCTGGCGCGCAATACCACGTGGTCCATGACGCGCGACGTATCCCTTGGGGTTGTTTTCACAGGCATCAATCATTACGACGGGCAAGGTTTCATGGTGCCCAAGAAATTCAATATCAGCAGCGCAAAACAACTGAAAAATGCAGAAATTTGCCTGCAAGCCGGCACCACCAGCGAGAAAAACGTGGCCGACTACCTGACTGCGCATGGCATTCCGTACAAGTCCGTCGTGTTCGACTCACCCGAAGCCGCACACACAGCGTTCTTCGGCGGCCGCTGCCAGGTCATTTCCACCGATATGTCCGAACTGGCCGGCATCCGCACGCAAAGCCCGAAAGCCGACGACTATGTCATCTTGCCTGATGTCATCTCCAAAGAACCCTTGGGGCCCGCCGTGCGGCGCGGCGATGACGAATGGTTCGCCATCGTCAAATGGGCGCTCTTTGCCATGCAAAACGCTGAAGAGTACGGGGTAAGCCAGGTCAATGTCGACAAGATCAAGGCCGAAAGCAAAGACCCCAATATCCAGCGCTTGCTAGGCACCAGCGAAGACATGGGCAAGTTGCTGGGCCTGGATAAAGACTGGGCTTACCGGATCATTAAACAGGTCGGCAACTACGGTGAAAGCTTCGATCGCAACATGGGCGAAAAGTCACCCTTGCAATTGCCCCGCGGCGTCAACAACCTATGGAATAACGGCGGCCTGATGTACGCTCCGCCAGTGCGTTAACCGGATGCACCAGGCATTCCGCAACGAGCAGGGCCTGCCCTGCTCGTTGCGTATTCGGAGATATTGATGCGCCCCAGAAAAACCACGCAAAAATTCAAGTTCTCGTGGTCGACAGCAAGCGGACGAGGCCTGATTTACCAAGCAATCGCCGTTATCGCGCTAGCGTTGGTCGGTTGGTACTTATGGTCCAACACCAACAAAAATCTGGGCATGATGCAAATTCGCACCGGCTTTGGCTTTCTGTCGCAGCCGGCGGGATTCGATATCGGCGAAACCCTGATTGCCTTCATTCCCAGTGATTCCTATTTGCGCGCCTTTATGGTAGGACTGGCAAACACCTTGCGCGTAGCCATTGCCGGCATTATCCTGGCCACCCTGCTAGGCACTTTGGTCGGGATTGGTCGGCTTTCCAAGAATTTCCTGCTGCGCAAACTGTGTGACGGCTACGTCGAAACCCTGCGCAACATACCGCTGTTGATACAGCTGCTGGCTTGCTATCTTGTGATTACCGAGCTGCTGCCCTCAGCAAGCGACGCCATTCAGTTGCTGCCTTATACCTATCTGAGCAAAAGCGGCCTGCAACTTCCCTTGCCGATTTGGTCCATCAGCTGGACCTTGGCCGCAGCCGGATTCATGGCCGCACTATTTTGCTCTTACCTGATCCGCAAGTCCGCCCGCCGCAAACAAGACCAAACAGGCGCTACACCCAAAACATTCTGGCCGATTCTGATCACTACCCTTGCCTTGCCTTGTGCTGGCTGGTTGCTGGGCGGCGCCCCGCTAACGCTCGACAAGCCGGAAGTCACCGTATTCAACATCAGCGGTGGCGCGGCGCTGACGCCAGAATTCCTGGCCTTGCTCATCGGTTTGACCCTCTACACCGCCAGCTACATCGCCGAAATCGTTCGCGCCGGCATTCAGGCAGTCTCGCAAGGACAAATAGAAGCCAGTTCATCGCTAGGCCTGAGCCGCCCGCAAGCATTGCGTCTGGTGGTACTGCCCCAGGCAATGCGAGTCATTGTGCCGCCCCTGACCAGCCAATATCTGAACCTGACCAAAAACTCATCGCTGGCGGTTACCGTGGGCTACCCCGACATCGTCTCGATTGCCAATACCGCGCTTAACCAGAACGGTCAGGCGCTGGAATGCATTTCCCTGATCATGCTGGTTTACTTGACGATCAGCCTGGCCATTGCCGCCTTCATGAGCTGGTACAACCAGCGCATGGCGCTGGTTGAAAGGTAAACCGTATGCAGCAAGGCAAAACATTCACGCCGACCGAACCTCAACCGGCTCCCCTGGAAGCGCGCGGCACACTGAACTGGTTACGCACCAATCTATTTTCATCCTGGAAAAGCTGCCTGGTAACGCTAGTCATATTCGCCCTGGCAGCGTGGATACTGCCCAAGATTTACCAATGGGGTATCGAAAACGCAGTTTTCGCACCTGACTACAAGGTCTGCCGCGCGGTGGCGCATAGCGGCGCCTGCTGGGGAATGATCACCGAAAAATTCAGGCTGATTTTCTTCGGTCGCTATCCCTACCTGGAGCAATGGCGCCCGTTCGCGGCCACCTTCATCATGATCGCCACACTGGCGGCCAGTTGCTGGCGCCCCTTCTGGAAAAAATGGCTGCTTTTACTCTGGGCCGTGGTTCTTGCCATATTCATATTGATCATGCGCGGCGGCGTATTCGGACTGAGCTACGTCGAAACCAACCTGTGGGGCGGGTTTCCATTGACGCTGCTACTTACCGTAGTCGGTCTCTTCCTGGCCTTGCCCCTGGCAGTACTGATTGCCCTTGGCCGGCGATCCCGGCTAAAGGCAATACGCGCCTTCTGCGTTTTCTATGTGGAAATCATACGCGGCGTACCGCTTATTACCGTGCTGTTTACTGCATCGTTCTTGTTCCCGCTTTTTCTGCCTCCGGGCTTGAACATCGATGTGCTCCTGCGGGTACAAATCGGCATCATCCTGTTTACCGCTGCCTACCTGGCTGAAACCATACGCGGCGGGCTGCAGGCCATTCCCTCCGGCCAATACGAAGCGGCTGCCGCCATAGGACTAAGTTATTGGCAAACGGTAAGAAAAATCAGCCTACCCCAAGCGCTGCGCATCGTGGTTGCCCCATTGGTAAACACGTTTATCGGCACATTCATGGATACCTCGCTGGTCACCATCGTCAGTCTCTACGATCTGACCGGTGCGCTAAGGCTGGCGCTGGGCGACCCGAACTGGAAAGCATTTTTTATTGAAGGCTACCTTTTCATCGCCTTGATCTACTTTGTTTGCTGCTATGGCATGTCGCGCTACAGTCGGTGGGTCGAAAGGCACTTGAACACTGGCATGCAGCGCTAGACAGCGACAAGGAAGACGAGAATGAAAGCAACATTCGGGCAACTGGACGAAATTGATCGCAAGTTGATTTCGTTGCTCCAGGTCAACGCACGTGAAAACGTGACCAACCTAGCTCGCAAACTGGGGGTCGCAAGAACCACGGTGTTATCCCGGATTTCCAGGCTGGAGCGCAATAACGTCATCTCTGGCTATAGCGTCAGATTGGGCCAGGAAGTCTTGGACGCTAGCATCAATGCGTGCGTCGGCATTACCCTGCAGCCCAAATCGGGCAGAGACGTTCTAAAGCGTTTTTCTGGTATGCCGGAAATCTACCTGCTGTGTTCTGTCAGCGGCGAATTCGATTACCTGGCCTGGCTAAGGGTAGGCTCACCAGAGCAACTTGATACCTTGCTCGACGAAATAGGCAACATCGAAGGCGTAGAAAAAACCACCACCTCTATTATTCTTGCACGCAAGATAGACCGCGGGAATCTTGGCGTTTAGCACGGCATGGCCTAGCCTTTGCCAAGCAGCAAGACAATACAAGCAGGATTTCGCCATATTGAAATAGACAACCATCGATATGACGAAACATGACGTCATATTGGTCAATACTACTGTTTCATATGTATCGCATTCTTCCTAAAATCAACCATAAGCAGGTTGATTTTAGGGGGAATAACATGAGACTGACTATACTTGGCGCGGGGCACATAGGCTCCACGATAGCGCGGCTATTGCAGGATTCCGGCGATTACGACGTTTTACTGGTCGACCGCGACGCGGAATCATTGACTTCAGCACTGGCGGGTGGAATAGAAACCAGGGTTGTGAATTTAAACAATCCCGAGTCGCTTCATGCCGCGTTAACTTCGTGCGAAGCAGTGATCAACGCTCTGCCCTACCAAATGGCAATTCCCGTGGCTCAGGCGGCAAGAAAAGCCCAAGTGCATTACTTCGACCTTACCGAAGACGTACAGGCGACTAAAGCTATCAAACAATTGGCAAAAAATGCCAGCACGGCATTCATGCCACAGTGCGGCCTGGCACCCGGTTTCATTGGTATCGCCGCTTATGCCTTGAGCCAACGCTTTGACCAGGTACTGGATGTAAAGATGCGTGTTGGCGCACTGCCCGAATTCCCAAGCAATGCCTTGAAGTACAACCTGACATGGAGTGTCGACGGGCTTATCAACGAATACTGCCACCCGTGCGAGGCCATCGTGGATGGACAGCTAAAGGAAATACAACCCCTGGAAGGACTTGAACACTTCTCGATTGATGGCGTGGAATACGAAGCCTTCAACACCTCGGGCGGGTTAGGCACCTTGTGTGAAACGCTGGCTGGTCAAGCACGCAACCTGGACTATAAATCCGTGCGCTACCCTGGGCACCGCGAATTGATGAGGTTTTTGCTGGAAGACCTTGCCCTGTCCAGGCAACAGGAGCAGCTTAAAGGAATACTGCGCGCAGCCATACCGGCCACACTGCAAGACCTGGTCCTGGTTTTTGTGACGGTAAGCGGTTTGCGCAAAGGTAAATTAGTCCAGGAAACGTTTTCCCGGAAGATTTACGCATCCGAACTGCATGGCCAACCAGCCAGCGCCATACAAATCGCCACCGCTGCCGGCATTTGTACCGCATTGGACTTGTTCCGTGAAAAACGTTTACCTCAGACTGGTTTCATTTCTCAAGAAAGCATAAGCCTGCACGATTTCCTGAAGAATCGCTTTGGGCAAGCCTACAACCAAGGGGCTTCAAGCGGTGGGGAAACAAACACCAGAGAAACACAGAAACACGCAGGCAACAAGAAGAGCAACGACAATCGTACCCAAGCGCTTCTTGAAGCTGAGCTTGCGCCGACATTATAATTATCAGCGGCTTACCATTTTCTGATAAAGTCTTGGCGGACGAGATGCCCGAGAGCACCAAGGGCTTCGCAATACACGACGCAAGGACAGGACGGGCATGGCGTGAAAGGCCGTTGTATCGCAGGTATGGTTTTGGCACTGGGAATGGCGGGCTGCGCTGTACCCAGCGAGCCGGCGGGATCATCCCACCCTCGCAATGAAGAAATGTCGTTCGACCAACTGGGCCAGACCGACTTCAACCGCACCGTTACCATCGCCATGCGCGACAACCTTGACAGCCTGACCCGCCTGCTGGAAAAGCTCTATCGCAGGAATCCGGCGGAATGGCGCAAAACCGGCGCCCCCGACCTGGCTAGTGCCGTAAAGCAAGGACGCCAAGCCATCGAGACCGGCCAAGCTCCTTCCGGGCTGGGCGGTTTGCATGATGTGGAAATATTATCCTTATCCCTGGACCCGGCATATCGCGGCGATCGCGTAGGAACATTCATTTTTGGACTGTCCGACATGATAGTGCGCTCCCACAATGGCAAGACCCGCTACTATGCATCGGACATGCTCAATGCCCAGCATGTTTACAACGCCGCCCGGAATGTGGAAATTGCGGCTTGGCTGCTTAGTAGCAGACATAACGCGGCAGGCCAGCCGTTACTACTGTCCAACGAAATATCCAGCAACGTTACCAACCTGAGTTTTGAAAGAGAATTCGGGCAACTGGTAGGCCGCCTGGATCTGGTCGCCAACCTGCTCGACGAAAACCTCAGACGGGTCGGCATCAACTACGTGCAAGGCCTGCTGTTCTTTAACTTCTTGCCTGTACGGTAAGTGGCGCGTCTGGGCAGAGCCTGCGGACTGGCGCCAAAGACGCATATCGGCCTGCCCCGCTTAATC
>DATJCP010000306.1:0-4448 GCA_035514715.1 Candidimonas sp. | reverse complement strand
GTCGTCGAGCGCCTGTGCTTGGCGCATGGCGGATCTATTGCCCATCATCATGGCGCGGGCTTGTTTCGAAACAAATGGTTGAGAGACGAGCTCAATACCGGAATGGATTTACTGCAAATACTAAAAGATGGCATTGATCCCGATAATTTGTTGAATCCGGGGAAGTTGGGATTGCGTGCGGCAGTGGGCGCCGATACTGTCTGAGGTATGTTTATTCACGAATAGTTTTATTCCAGGAGTGATCGCATGGCCATCACCGAAGAAGCACGCACCAAGCTATATACCTGTGCGTTCTGCCCTAACATTTGCCGTCCATCGTATGCGGCCCACGATCCTGTGCAGATCGAGTCGCAAACACCGTCAGCCTTGTGTTTACTAACTATTGCCGTAATAAATAAGCAACTGCCGCATGATGCCGCCACCGATCAGGTGTTAAGCCGCCGTGCTGCTGCGCTGGCCAGCCGTGGTCACTGTGTTTATGGCATGGACATTTCTGCGCTTCTTGACGATGTGCTAGCGGCTACGGAGGCATAACCGATGCGGGGCACAGGTGAAAATCAAGATGTTTGGCTAATGGGCATCGATATGGGTGCCGGTAGCCTCAAGACCATGGTTGTCAGCAGCCGCGGTAAAGTCGCGGGCAGCGCCTCGGCAGACATTACAACGCATTCCCCACAGGCGCGCTGGAGCGAGCAAGATCCCAAGGACTGGTGGTCTGCGCTGTGCGCCACGGTACCGAAAGCACTTGCACAGGCGGGAATCGGTGCCGAAGCAATTGCCGCAGTGTCATTCAGCGCCGGTGCGCATACGCCCGTATTGGTGGGTGAACAGGGCGAAGTGCTGCGGCCCGCCATTTTATGGAGCGATCAACGCAGCGGCGATCAGGTAAGCCGCCTGCAGCAACAGCATGGTGACCGGATTCTTGAGCTGTCGCTGAATCGTCCTACCCCCACCTGGACCATGCCGCAATTTTTGTGGCTTATGGAACACGAGCCTGAAGTCGTCAAGGCAACGCGCCGCGTGTATATCGCTAAAGACTGGCTACGCTCCCAGTTGACAGGGGATTGGGTTACCGACCGCACAGAAGCGGTTGGAACATTGCTCTTCGATGCCACGCGTAACGAGTGGTCGGAAGAACTTTGCGCCATGATAGGGTGGGATCGTTCGACCTTGCCGCCTATTGTCTCGCCCAAAAGTATAGTCGGCCATGTCAGCGAAGCAGCGGCGCAACAATCGGGGCTTAGCGCCGGCACGCCTGTTGTGTGCGGTACCTCGGACACCTCAATCGAGACGTTCGGTGCTGGTTCTGTGCGTCCGGGCGACGGCACCATCAAACTGGCAACCGCGGGGACAGTCAGTGTGGTGGCCGAACAGCCTAGGGTGGATCCTAGCCTGATCAATTATCCGTTGGTTGTGCCGGGGCTTTGGTACGCCATCAGCGGGACCAATAGCTGTGCTTCAGCACACCGTTGGTTGCGTGACAAGTTCTTTATGGAACCCGGGGCCGACGGCAGCGCCGCATTCGCTGCCATGGATGACATGGCAGGTACGATCGCCGCTGGCGCTGAAGGCTTGCTTTTTCATCCCTATTTACAAGGAGAGCGGGCACCTTATTGGGATCCTTTGCTGCGTGCCGATTTCGTTGGGCTCACCTTTGCCCATGGGCGCGCCCATCTGGTGCGTGCGCTGTACGAAGGTATAGCGTTTGCACTGCGCGATGTCCTGGAGCAGTTTCGCGTATTGGACATGCCCATCGCCAGGGCGAGAATTATTGGCGGAGGGGCTCATAGCGCCGTATGGCGGCAGATTGTCGCCGACATACTGAATCTGGAGGTGCTGCTTCCCCGTACCGTAGATGCTTCGTATGGCGCTGCCCTGCTAGCCGGTGTGGGCGTAGGGGCTTTTGATGATGAGCAGGCTGCGGCAGCCTGTGCTGAAGTTATTGCCTGCGCTATGCCGGATCCTGGCCGGGTCGCCTTTTATGACCAGCTTTTCGTGCTGTACAAGCAAGCGCAGTCGGGGCTAGAGAAAGTAAATCATGGCCTGGCTGGTTTAGCGACTCAACAGGCAGTTGCCGCATAGACGGCGGGGTAAGGCATGGCAGATATTGTTCTTGATCAGGTACACAAGCGTTACGGACCCTTGACCGTGGTCGAGTCCATGTCGCTTGATATCAAAGATGGCGAGTTTGTTGTTTTTGTAGGGCCGTCCGGCTGTGGAAAATCTACCACCTTGCGCATGATTGCAGGTCTCGAAGACATCAGTGGGGGGACGATTTCCATCGGAGGCCGGGACGTCACGAATCTAGAGCCTAAAGATCGAAATATCGCCATGGTTTTCCAGAACTATGCCCTGTATCCACATAAATCTGTCTACGAGAATCTAGCGTTTGGCATGCGCATGCGTAAAACCCCCAAAGCGGAGATCCAGCAGCAAGTGAAGTGGGCGGCCGAGATGTTGGGCATTGAGGCGCTGCTGGATCGCAAACCGCGCCAATTATCGGGAGGGCAAATGCAGCGCGTGTCTTTAGGAAGGGCGTTGGTGCGCAAACCTGATGCTTTCCTGCTGGATGAGCCCCTTTCCAACCTTGACGCCAAGCTTCGTGTCCACATGCGGGAAGAGTTGGGCCTGTTGCATAAGCGCATAGGGACCAGCATGGTGTATGTCACACATGACCAGGTTGAGGCCATGACGCTGGGTGACAGGATTGTTGTCATGCATGGGGGAAAGGCGCAACAAATAGGGACGCCACTGCAAATTTACGATAGCCCCGCGAATGTGTTTGTGGCCGGCTTTCTAGGTGCGCCGGAAATGAACTTTATCGATGGCGAGCTCTTCACCAAAGAGGGTAGGCCATGCTTTCGTGCGGCAGACTTTGAAATTGTTTTGCCAGAACAGCGGCTAAGCGGCCAGCCATTACCCGAAAATCGTGCTGTAACGCTGGGTGTACGCCCGGAACACTTGCGTTTGGGCGCAGAAGTATCCGCAACGGGCAGCGATTCAACCAGCGACCTCATCCAAATCAAGGGCAAGGTTCGGCTGATAGAACAAATGGGCGCGCAAACCGTGTTGGTCTGTTCAACGCCGGCAGGCCAGCATCTGCGTGTGTTATGCGAGCGCTTGCATGATGTGGTCGTGGAAGCACCGTGCACGCTGTCTGTGCAACTTCATCGTATCCATCTTTTTTCCAAAGAAACCGGCGAAAGCCTGTTGAGTCCGTAGCACGTTCACGGTAGTTCCTGATAGCAGCATATGTTCCAAGAGTCACGCCATTTACATAAAAGGGCGCTTGAACGCCCATACAGGAGACAACAATGACACATGATAAGAAAAGTGCTTCTTCCGGCACAGCAGTCGATACCAAGCGTCGTACCTTACTAATGGCCGCAGCCTCGGGTGCAGCCGTACTTGCCGCGCCGGCTATCCATGCGCAGCAGCAAAAAACAATTCGATTCCTCAATGGCGAGCCATCGCGCGATTCGGTGCAGGCTTTGCGGAATGCGGCAGACGAGTACGAAAAGAAAACGGGCGTAAAAGTTATTATCGATACGGTTCCGGCGGATGATTCCTTTGGTAAGCTGCAGGCGGCTATTTCGTCGGGCAACTCCTACGATATTGGAACCTTGGCCTTTGCAGGGCACGTATTGATTTTGGCCGAGGCTGGCAAGCTGGTTCCCATTACATCACTGGTGAATCGGCACAAATGGGGGCCTCGCATCACCTACCCCATCAACAATGAAGACTATTGGTATCCCTACGATTACAACTTTTGCTGGCTTTACTATCGAAAAGACCTGTATCAACAGAAGGGTCTGAAAGTACCCGATACTTGGGATGAAATGCTTCATAACGCCAAGGCGCTTACTAGCGATAGTGTCTTTGGTACATCGCAGCCTCTAGGCGCCAACCAGGCAGCACAGTGGATGTCGCTGGGTTATATGTGGGCCGACGGCGTGGCCATGCTGGATGACAACTTCAAGCTGATTCTCGATAGCCCAGCCATGAAGCCGAAGGTTATCGGCTATCTGAACATGATGAAGCAGATGTACCCCACGATGCCGCCCGGGATGACGCAGGCTGTGTTTGCCACCGTGTTGGGGCAGTTTTCTGGTGGGCAGATTGCGCATGCCCCATACGCAGGGCGTTTGATGGAGGTGCTGGAGCAGCGGGCGCCGGATCTGGCCGGCAAGACGGGTGTATTCATGTACCCCGATAGTGCCGGCAAGAACAAGGCCGTTAACCATGGCTACGACGGATGGGTGGTGCTTGAAACCCCTCAACGTGAAGAGTCACTGAAGTTCATGGAGTGGTTTACTGAAAATCACTACATTAACTTCCTGCATTCGGCACCGTTGCACTTCCAGCCTGCGCGCATGGACCTATACGACGACCCGCGCTGGCTAAACAACCCACTCATCAAGAAGCACGCCGAGCTTGTCGAGTTCATG
>DATJCP010000305.1:0-6526 GCA_035514715.1 Candidimonas sp. | reverse complement strand
CTGGTTTCCGGACCTCGTCTGATTTTCATGGACGAGCCGACCGGCGGCCTGGATGTCTCGGTGCATGCGCATTTACTGGACTTGTTGCGCGGCCTCGTACGCGAATTCCAATTGGCGGTCGTGATCGTGACGCACGACCTGGCAGTGGCCCGTTTGCTGGCCGATCGCCTGATGGTGATGCGCCGCTCGCATGTGGTGGAAGCCGGCTTGACCGACCAGATACTGGATGACCCGCAGCATGCTTATAGCCAGTTGCTGGTGTCTTCCGTTTTGCAGCCTTGAGGTAAAAGTATGACACCCGTTATTGAAGTGAAAGGCCTTGCCAAAACCTTTACCCTGCATCAACAGCATGGGACGGTATTGAAGGTCTTGCGCGAACTGAGTTTTTCCGTTGAACCAGGCCAGTGCCTGGCCTTGCATGGGCAATCCGGCGCAGGCAAATCGACCCTGCTGCGCACGCTCTACGGCAATTACCTGCCCAGCACTGGCAGCATTCGCTTGCGCCACGCGGGCGATGTGCTGGAAATGGTGGGTGCCGAGCCGCGCCAGACCTTGGCTGTACGCCGTTCCACTCTGGGCTATGTCAGCCAGTTCCTGCGCGTGATTCCGCGCGTCAGTTGCCTGAATGTGGTGATGGAGCCGGCGCTGGCTCGCGGCGTAGTTCGCGGCGAAGCGCGCGAACGCGCCGAGTCTATGCTGACGCGTCTGAACATTCCCGAACGTTTGTGGTCCTTGGCGCCCGGCACGTTTTCGGGCGGTGAGCAGCAGCGGGTCAACATTGCACGCGGTTTCATGGTGCCGTGGCCTTTGCTGTTGCTGGATGAGCCAACGGCATCGCTGGATGACGCCAATCGGGCGGTGGTGCTGGAACTGGTCGCCGAAGCCAAGGCCGCTGGATCGGCGCTGATTGCTATTTCCCACGACGCCAAGGCGCGCGAGGGCATGGCGGATTCATACCTGGACATGTCGCTAGAGGAGCCGGCCCATGCCTGCTGAACAAATATTCACGAATGCCCGTGTGGTTACCGCCACCGATGTTTTTACCGGCACCGTCGCTGTGCGCGATGGGCTGATTCACGACGTCAGCCGTGGCCGCAGCAGCCTGGCCCAGGCCGAAGACCTGCAAGGCGATTACCTGATGCCCGGGTTGATAGAACTGCATACCGATAACCTGGAAAAATACATGAACCCGCGCCCCGGCGTGGATTGGCCGTCCGCATCGGCCGTGTTGGCACATGATGCCCAGGTGGTATCGGCCGGTATTACCACCGTCTTTGATGCGCTGTCTATCGGCGACGTGAACCCGAAAGGCAACCGCTTGCAGCAACTGCCGGTGATGCTCAAGGCGATTACGCAGGCCCAAAGTCAAGGCCACACGCGTGCGGAACATCGCTTGCACCTGCGTTGTGAATTAAGCCATGCAAAGACGCTGGATATTTTCCATGAACTGGTGGAAAGCCCGTTGGTGCAATTGGTGTCGGTAATGGACCATTCGCCCGGCCAGCGGCAGTTCGTCAAGATGGAAAAATATCGCGAATACTATCAAGGGAAATATCACCTTAGCGATGCCGACATGGAAGCCTTTATCGAGCAGCAGCTAGATAACTCGCGCCAGTACAGCGACCATTACCGGCGCTCCATCGTTCAGACTTGCCATGATCGCTCGTTATCGCTGGCCAGCCATGACGATGCCACCCTTGAACACGCCCAGGAATCGGCGGATTACGGTATGAGCATTGCGGAATTTCCGACCACGGCGGAAGCCGCCAAGGCCAGCCATAGACTGGGGCTGAAGGTGCTGATGGGTGCGCCCAATATTGTGCGCGGCGGCTCGCATTCGGGCAATGTGGCGGCGGCCGAGCTGGCTTCGCAAGGGGTGCTCGATATCTTGTCCAGCGACTATTATCCGTCCAGCCTGCTGCAAGCGGCACAGACGCTGACCGAGCAAGACCAAGGGTATGACTTGCCGTCTGCCGTTGCCACCATCAGCCTTTCACCTGCGCGGGCAGCGGGTTTGGAGGACCGTGGGGAAATCAGGACTGGATTGCGGGCTGACTTGCTGCGGGTGCGCTCATGTGAAAATCAGCTAGTGGTGCAGCATGTGTGGCGCAGCGGAACGCGTGTGTTCTGATGGCGGGCCGCTTGATTTATCTGATGGGGCCGTCGGGCGCGGGCAAAGACACCGTATTGCAAGGCTTGTCTTGCCTGCTGGGCAGTCGCGGCTATCTTGCGCCTCGCCTGGTTACGCGGGAAACAGATGCTGCAGTGCCGGAATCCGTCTCCGTCAGCCTGGAAGAATTCCAGCGACTGGAGTCCGCCGGCAAGCTGGCCATGGCTTGGCGGGCCAACGGCCTGGCCTATGGTTTCATGTGCGACATCAACAATAGACTGGTGCAGGGCTGCGACGTACTGATCAATGGTTCGCGTGCTTATCTGCCCGAGGCCCAACTGCGCTATGCTGATCTGGTGCCCGTGTTGTTAAGTGTAGAGCCCGAGCTCTTGCGGCAACGCTTGACGGCACGCGGTCGTGAAAGCGCCGAGCAAATCCAGGCGCGCCTGGAGCGCAATACGCAATTCGCCAGTCTGGATGCCGCCAGGAATGCCAGCTCCATGGTGGTTATCGATAATTCCGGCGATGCCGATAGCGCGATTCAGGCGTTGTATGCTTATCTGACGAACGGGCCAGCACTGATGCTCGATGCTGGCGGGCGTTCGGCCCCCCATGATTATTCAAGTTTGGTATGCAACTACGTTTACTAGGTACAGGCAATGCGTCCCAGGTGCCGGTTTATAACTGCTATTGCCCCGCGTGCGAGCGTGCGCGGGGCGAAACCGCTTATCGGCGAGGACCTTGTTCAGCCTTGCTTGAGTGCGCAGGCGCGCGTTGGTTGGTGGATGCTGGCCTGACCGATCTTGCGGAGCGTTTTGCACCGGGCAGCCTGAGTGGCATCATTCAAACCCATTACCATGCCGACCATGCCCAGGGCCTGCTGCATTTGCGCTGGGGGCAGGGCATGCGGATACCTGTGTTGGGGCCGGATGATAAAGAAGGGTTTGCGGATCTGTATAAAAATCCGGGCATACTCGATTTTTCACAGAAACTGGCGCCGTTTCAAACACGGGATATGGACGGTTTTTTGCTCACGCCCTTGCCGTTGCACCATTCAAAACTGACCTTAGGCTATGTGTTTGAAGGGGAGGGCAGCCGCATCGCTTACCTGACCGATACCGTCGGCTTGCCACCCGATACGGCTGCTTATCTGAAAGAGCGGCCGCTGGATATGCTGGTGATGGATTGTTCCTTTCCGCCGTTGCCTCAAATACCGCGCAACCATAACGACCTGACCCGTGCGTTGGAAGTGGTGGCGTCGCTGCCGGTGAAGAAAACCGTTCTGACCCACATAGGCCATGATTTCGACACGTGGCTGATGAGCCATGGCAATACCTTGCCGGAAAATGTGTCCATCGGTTTTGATGGCGATAGGCTGATTCCTGCCTAGCGTGGAGCGGAGTTCAATATATGCTGCATGATTTGCTGGGCATAGACAGGCAGCGCTTCTGCGCTTCGCACGCATAGCAGCAAGTTCCTGGAAGACCAATCGTCGGTCAGCGTTATCCGCTTGATGCCAGACGAGCGCGCGCATCGCATGGCCGCCGTCTTGGGCACGACGCCTATGCCTATGCCCTGGCCGACCATCCTGCAAACCGCGTCAATGCTGCGCAAACGTATCCGATAACTCAGCTTCTTGCCTGCTTTGCGCGCATGGTGAGTAATGTGTTCCTGCAGCGCGGCGCCCTCTATCAGGCCCACAAAGTCGTAATCAGCCACTTCGGCAAGACTTATGGATGTACGCTGCGCCAGTTCGTGCTCTTTGGCAACGATCAGCGTCAGCGAGTCAGGGCGAAAGGCATAGGTTTCCAGGCCCTGCAGATTGGCCGAATCCGCGACGATGCCGATATCGGCCATGCCATCGCGTATCGCCTCGGCGATTTCGTAGCTTAGCCGTTCTTCCAGATCGATTGATATCTGTGGATGCTGCGCCAGAAAAGCACTGAGTATGTCGGGCAGATATTCGTCCAGCGCCGATGTGTTGCACAGCAGCCGAACATGCCCTTTGAGCCCTTGACCGTACTGGTCGAGTTCCCCCCGCATGCGATCCATTTGTTGCAGCACCACGCGCGCGTGGTGCAAAAGGGCTCGTCCCGCCGGTGCTAACTGGACGCCGCGCCGGTCGCGGACCAGCAAGGCCACACCCAAGGCATCTTCCATGCCCTTGATACGTTCGCTTGCCGATGCCAAGGTCATGTGGGAACGATGGGCGCCGCCAGTAATGGTGCCCGCCTCATGAACGTTCAGGAACAAGCGTAGGTCGGTCAGATCGAAGCGCATGCAAAAAATCATAGCATGGTCAGACTACGGAGCAACCTAAGGCTGGCTTAGTCAAATCCAGATTCCCGGTGGGCTGGAACCCGGGCAGAATAGGCCTCGTCTTGTGCAGAATGGATGCCTTGGAGGAAAAGGTCATGAAGCACTGTTGTTATCCAATATTCCAAAGTTGGCGGTAGGCCGGCTTATTGTGAGCGATGTGATGGTCTTTATCGAAGCGTTTGCCAATATGTCGCCGGACATGTTCTGGCTAGTCGTCGGCGTGTTTGCGTTGGCTGGCATGGTCAAAGGGGTAGTGGGATTGGGCCTGCCCACTATTTCCATGGCCTTGCTGGCCTTGTTCATGGCGCCGGTGCAAGCCGCAGCGCTGCTGATCATTCCGTCCCTGGTCACCAATGTGTGGCAAACCAGGCCGCTACGCAGACTGGCGCCGTTATGGCGCAGGGTAGGCGGCTTGCAAGTGGGCATAGGCGTGGGTACGGTGGCAGGTGCTGTAGTGCTGGGTGCGCCTGCTGGGGAATGGGCCTCCATCGCGCTTGGCGTGGTGCTGATTGTTTATTCAGCCTGGGGCTTCTTCGGTAAGCCGTGGCATGTGCCGGTTCATATGGAAAAATGGCTGGGCCCCGTTGTGGGTGCCGCGACAGGTTTTGTCACGGCTGGCACGGGTGTGTTTGTTGTTCCGGCCGTGCCTTACTTGCAGGCGCTGGGGCTGGGGCGTGATGATTTGATTCAGACCATGGGCGTGTCGTTTACTGTTTCCACAGTGGCTTTGGCTGCTGGCTTGTGGATTAACGATAGCTATTCCTTCGGCGCCGCCGGTGCGTCGCTGGTCATGCTGGTTCCCGCTTTGGCTGGCATGTATGCGGGGCAGTTGCTGCGCCAGTCGCTGTCTCCCAGAGTTTTCCGCTACTGCATGTTCAGCAGTCTGGCGCTACTTGGGGCGTATCTGCTGTGGAGGTAGGAGGGGAGGCGTTGAACGCTTCATGATAAGAAACCACTCCTGTTGGGCTTGTTGCATTTAAGTTTAATAAAATGGCCTGGAAGTATTCCGGCGGCACGCCAGGCAACACCAGGTTGGATGTTGCTGTAAAGCCAAAACGTCCGTAGTAATGCGGGTCACCTAGTACTACACAGCCGGCGGCCCCTAATCGACGCAGTTCCGCTAAGGCCTGTCGTATCAATCCCGAGCCTATTCCTTGGCCTTGCCGTTCCGGTGAGACTGATACTGGGCCTAGGCCATACCATTGTGCGCGCTCGTTTGAGATCGTGATGGGAGACACCGCGATATGCCCCACGACTTTGCTTTCTTCCTCGGCCACCAATGATAGGGTCAATTGGTCTGCCGCGCGCAGAGCGTTGACAATGAATTGTTCGGTATGACTGGTGTGCTGAGCATTTAGAAATGCAGCCGCGGTCAGGGCCTCGATGATGGGTATGTCGGCGGCGGTTTCCGGACGAATTGAGATGGTCATCGGATAGAAATAGCATAGATGAATAGGACCATCGCCACAGTGGAGGCGATGGTGCGGACGTGATTCCATAGAGTCCAGTTCCTTAGGTAACGCGCCCATATTTTTGTGCCGCTGCCGCTGGCGCTGGCGGGATCGACCGCCGCGAGCGCATTGTTAAGCGGAACATTGAACGCCATCGTGCAAACGAACATGCCGACGAAGTAAATTGTGCCTCCGGCGAATGCCGCGATCGATCCGGGCTGATGCCACTGCAACAGGGTGATACCTGCAAGGATCAAGGCGACGAGACTGCTGCCCAGGAATAGAGGCATGAAGGGGGAACGCTGGATTACGGTGTTGATCGAATTCATTGCTGTGATGCCAGCCGGCGTTTCGATTCGGCCAAGCGCGCCCATGATGAAGGTGGAGAACGAAAAATAGAGGCCGGCAAGAAGGCCGCAGCCTATTGCCGAGAACCAGAGCAAAGCGGTGCCGATTGCGTGTGCCATTGTCTTACCTCGTAGACGCAGTTCACATATCCGAAAATTACCGTAACAGAATTTTTATGGCATCGCCAGTCCTTAAGCTGTGTATATGCGCCATGTAGCGTTTACGTCCCTGGATGCCACGCAATGGGGATGACAAGTGGAACCTTGCTGATTTTGCCCAACTCGGCATCTCCGAATTG
>DATJCP010000304.1:0-4368 GCA_035514715.1 Candidimonas sp. | reverse complement strand
TATAATGTGGATACCCATGATCATGCCTCCCGCATTACCGTGCGGTACGCATCCGCGACCCGCTTCGGACTAGGGAAGTACGCCCATTCATGGGCATGCGGATAAGGCGTGTCCCAGCCCGCTACGCGTTCTATGGGAGCTTCCAGATGGTAAAAGCAGTGTTCCTGGATAAGCGCCGTCAGTTCCGCCCCGAAACCACTGGTTTGCGTGGCTTCGTGCAGCACCACGCAACGCCCGGTTTTCTTGACCGAAGCCACGATAGTGTCAAGATCAAGCGGCCACAGGCTGCGCAAGTCGACAATCTCGGCATCGATACCCGACTCTTTGGCTGCCTCTTCCGCCACGAAAACCATGGTGCCGTAGGTTAAAACAGTAAGGGCCTCGCCCTTGCGGAAAATCGAGGCCGACTCCAGCGGTACGGTGTAATAGCCGTCTGGGACATTACCCAGGGGATGCTTGGACCAGGGCACGACAGGCTGATCGTGGTTGCCATCGAACGGGCCGTTGTACAAGCGCTTGGGTTCAAGAAAGATAACCGGATCATCGCATTCGATGGCTGCAATCAACAAACCCTTGGCGTCGTAAGGATTGCATGGCATGACCGTGCGCAGGCCGCTTACATGAGTGAACATGGCCTCGGGGCTTTGGCTATGCGTCTGGCCGCCGTAAATGCCGCCGCCGCAGGGCATGCGTATGGTCAGCGGCGCGATATAGTCGCCCGCCGATCGATAGCGCAGTCGGGCGGCCTCGGACACAATCTGGTCGGTTGCCGGATAGAAATAATCAGCAAACTGGATTTCAACCACAGGGCGCAAGCCGTAGGCGCCCATGCCTACAGCGGCGCCGACAATACCGCCCTCGGATATGGGCGCATCGAATACGCGATTGCGGCCGTGCTTGGCCTGCAAGCCTTCGGTACAGCGGAACACCCCGCCGAAATACCCCACGTCCTGCCCGAATATGACTACGTTTTCGTCGCGCTCCAGCATGACATCCATGGCCGAGCGCAGCGCCTGGATCATGGTCATGGGCGTCGTATTTTGCTTATTGGAAGTATCGGCCATGATTACACCCCCACTTTCTGGCGTTGACGGCGCAAGTGCCAGGGCATGTCTTTATAGACGTCTTCGAACATGGTTGCGACACTGGAGGTTTGACCGGTAGCCAGCGTGCCGTGGCTTTCAGCCAGCTTCTGAGCGGCAACGACTTCAGCTTCGTATTCTTTTTGGGTGCGCTGCTGTTCGTCTTCGGACCATGCACCGATGCCGATAAGGTGGCGTTTGAGGCGTTCAATGGGGTCGCCCAATGGAAACCTGGCCCAATCATCTGCTGGCCGGTACTTGGAAGGATCATCGGAAGAGGAATGCGGACCGGCACGGTAGGAAACCCATTCGATCAGCGTTGGGCCCAGGTTATTGCGGGCACGTTCGATGGCCCATTGAGACACCGCATATACGGCCAAGAAGTCATTGCCGTCGGCGCGCAGCGAAGCAATGCCGCTGCCCACGCCGCGCGCGGCAAAGGTTGTGCTTTCACCGCCCGCCAGCGCCTGAAAGGTAGAAATAGCCCACTGGTTATTGATGACATTCAATATGACAGGCGCCTGGTATACATGGGCGAAAGTCAGCGCGGTTTGAAAATCGGCAGCGGCAGTCGCGCCGTCGCCTATCCAGGCTGAAGCGATTTTGGTGTCGCCCTTGATGGCCGACGCCATGGCCCAGCCGACCGCCTGCACGAACTGAGTAGCCAGGTTACCCGAAATGGAAAAAAAACCGGCATCGGGCACGGAATACATGACGGGCATCTGCCGCCCTTTCAGATGGTCGCGGTCGTTCGAGAAAAGCTGACACATCATGTCGAACAAAGGGACATCTTGCGCAATCAACAGGTTTTGCTGACGATACGATGGGAAACACATGTCGCCCTTGGACAGCGCCATAACCTGCGCCGTGCCTATGGCTTCCTCGCCCAGGCTTTGCATGTAGAACGACATCTTCTTTTGCCGCTGCGCAATCATCATGCGCGCATCGTAAATACGCGTCTTGATCATGGACTGCAAACCCTTGCGCAACAATTTCGGGTCGATAGGCTGCGCCCAGGGCCCTACCGCGTTGCCGTCGTCATCGAGCACACGCACCAGGGTATAAGCCATATCGGTGGTGTCGATGGCGGAAGTATCTACAGGGGGTTTACGTACAGCGCCGGCCTCGGCCAGACGCAGATAGGAAAAATCAGTGGCGTGACCAGGTCGCCCGGAGGGCTCGGGCACATGCAGCCGTAATGGAATATGTTGTCTCATGTCTGCTTCAAAAATGTCTTGTGGAATTTTCGAACCGCTACTCGTTTTTTTATGCACCGTCTTGTGAACAGTAGATTCCATCATCGCCGATTCTTCCTTGAATCGCAAGCATATCCACACTGCGAACCGGGAAGTCAGCGCGACTGCCAATAGCGCCGCGAAGACTCTCGTTCGCTACTTACAGTCAATTCTTCTGAGCGGGATCGGATCGTCACAGCTCCTTGCTGATCCGTGCGCCAGAATGCCGTGCCGTTGTCCTCCCAGCGGGCTTGAACCACAGGGCTGGGGTGGCCATAACGATTCCATAATCCTGCCTGCGCCACGACATGAGCAGCCTGCACCGCAGCGACAAACTGCGGACTGGATGAGTTTTTTGAACCATGATGGGCCGCCAGTACCACGTCTACCGGTTCCAACCCCCGACTCACCAAAGCCGCCTCTGGCTCGGAACCGATATCACCGGGCAGCAAAGCAGAATGATGCTGCCCTCTTATGCGAAGTACGCAACCCTGGTCATTACGCTTCTTGTTCTTTGACGGGCGGCTTGCCGTTGCGGGCCCTAACGGCCACAAAAACTCGAACGCCACGCCGTCGATCTGCCACGTCATGCCATATTCACAGGGCGACATCGCCAGCGGAGGCGATGGCAACTGCCCCGGCACGCTCAGCAGCCGCGCCTCGCGCTTAAGGTACTCCAATACATCAAAGGAGCTGTACGACTGCTCTACCGGCACAGCCTGCAGCAAACTGCGCATCCCGCCCGCATGATCGATATCAGGATGCGAAACCACCATGACATCGAGCTTCTTCATACCCAACGCACGCATGAAGGGCCATACCGTGCGCGCACCGTCGTCGGACGTGGCGCTGCTGCGCAAACCGGTATCGAACAGCAAGGTATGGCGCGCCGTTTGTACAAGCACGGCGCTGGATTGGCCGACATCGAGCGCATACATATCCCAGCCACCTTGCGGCGGACGTTTGGGCACCCATAGCAATGCCGGCAGCATGAACAACCAGGCCATATTGCGAAAGGGAATGCCATAAGGCATCACCGCCAGAAACAAGCCCAGCATCGCGATGAGCGTCAACCATAGCGGCGCAGCCGCCACATTGAAACTGGCCGCCCGAAAATCAGCCAGCCACACGGTGGGAACCATGACCCAATCCAGGGCTGCATGCCCCAACCAGGCAAAACCGGCTGCCAACGATTCCAGCCCAGGCACCAGCGCGGCACCGGCCAATAGCAAAGACAAGGGCGTTACCACTACGCTGATAACCGGAATGGCATAAGCGTTGGCCAGCGGCGACGCCAACGATACTTCGTGGAAAACCAGCGCCAATATAGGCATCAGGCCGACAGTAATCGCCAGTTGCAAGCGCACCGCTGTTGCCAAGGCAGTCTGCCAGCGCTGCCGACGGGAAACAGGCGCGCGCCCTACCGGATTTCCCCACCAGCCGGCGCTGGCCAGCAGTACATAGACAGCGCCAAATGAAAGCCAGAATCCGCTGGCCAGCAACGCCCAGGGATCCAGCAACACCACGGCAAAAGCGACCAAGGACAAAAGCCTGGACGCATTCATGGGCAAACGCAGCAAGTATGCGACGGCCACCACGACCAGCATAAGAAACGTGCGCCGCGCCGGAACGCCCCAACCCGCCAGCAGACAATACAGCCACGCTATGAGTAAAGCAGCCACGGCTGCCGCCACCTGGGCAGGCAGGTGCTCAGCCAAGGCATGGCCCCGAATGCGCAATCGTCGCCATAGCCAGAAAACCAGGCTTCCACCTAGCGCCGCTATCATCGTGATGTGCGAACCGCTGATGGAAACCAGGTGGGTTATCCCTGTGCGATTGAAGATTTGCCAGTCGGAGGCATCGACACTGGCCTGATCCCCTATCGCCAAAGCCAGCAAAACAGCCCCGTAGCGCTTGCCTTCCAGATGAGGCTGCATGGCGGCACGCACATAATGTCGCGCGCGCTGCGCAATGACCGGCAGGCTGGCCCAAGGTTCGTCGTACAGGTATTTAGGGGTGCCGCGCACGCTGCCGGTAGCTCTGACCCCATG
>DATJCP010000303.1:0-4250 GCA_035514715.1 Candidimonas sp. | reverse complement strand
CGGATTGCGTTTGCGGTGTGGCGTACGCACACGCCTTTTGAGGCGTCGCATTATTTGGCGAATCAGGCTTGCGTAAAACTATAGAATCTTCGTTCGTCGCCCTTCGGCGCCGAACACGCGTGGCCCGGCTCGTCCAGCCCGTTCGGGCTCCTTTCGCCTGCGGCCCGCTCGGCCCCGAAAGTCGCTGCAACAATGCCTCCCAGGACCTGCCACGCTGCAATAGGTAGACGTTGGCACATCACTGGCACGGGTTGGGTGCTTGGCCTTTTTACGTAACGTTGGCGACGAATTGGACCGAGATTGTCTGCAGGCAGAGAGAGCTGCTATTGTCTAGGCCAGCTACTGGCACTACAGAGTCAGCAATTACTCATGGCTATTGGTCCGGGCGATGGCAACTACGCAACTATTGACCAAAGCCGTTACGATGGCCAACGTGACGAGGCCAACGATTGCACCGCTATGGCCCAGACCCGCCAGAATGCGCGACATCACATACTGCGACCGGTGACGATACACATCGCCACATCCGAAACCCAACGACCGTTCCTAATACCTGGCCCTATGTCCGAGCGCCCCGGCTGGCGGGGCGCGCAGGACGAGCAGAACATTTTTTCTGAACCAGCCATGACAGACACAAAAAGGCCAAGCACCCAGCCCGTGCCAGCGACCTTGCCAAACCACATAATGCAGCCGCAGGTGCGGTGATGGGGATATGGGCGACTTTCGGGGCCCCAGCGGGCCGGAAGTGAAGGGAAGCCCGAACGGGCTGGACGAACAAGGTCACGCTGTTCGGCGCGCAGGGCGCCGAACCAGGTCCCGAGAAGCCCATATCCCCATCACCGCACCTGCGGCGTATTAAGGATAGATAGCCGTGTATTAAGGACAAATAGCCGAATATTAGGGACAAATAAAGTCGCGACAATGACAAATAACGGCATATTAAGAGCAAACAGTGACACGCCAAGAAAAGACCGGACAAGAAAAAGCCCAATAACGCCTAGAGCCCTCCTACGTAGCAACTCTCTTGGCAGCATCCCCAGGAACCAGATTGATCACAACCAACCCCAGCATAATCAACATAATCCCCACAAGCTCCAATAACGTCGGAGTCTCCCCCAGCAACAGCCACGCCAAAGCCACAGCCAGCACAGGAACCCCTAAACTAGACATCCCTGCCACCGTAGCGCTGACTCTACGTATCACCGACAACCATAGCCACCACCCTAGCGCCGACGCCATGATCGCCATATAAGCAATCCCCCAGACCAAATCCGGCCCCCAGACGATAGACTGCTGCGGCAGCAACAGCGCCACCGGCAAAGTCAACAACGTTCCCAGAAACATCTGCCATGTCGTCAAATTAAGTACACCTACCCCATGACGCTGGAACATGATCTTGGTCAGCACCACGCCCAACCCCCAGCTCATGCCCCCGCCCAGCGCCAGCAAAGACCCCTCGATACTGCCCATACCTTCCCATGGCGCGATCACTGCCACTAACCCAAGCCCGGCCAGTGCAAAAGCCACCACATGCCTGCGTGCAGGGCGTTCACCCAGCAATATCCATGCAAACAGAACCACCCAGAACGGCATGGTGTAGGCCAACATCACTACATGCCCCGCCCCGCCGCTTACCAAGGCCAATTGGCACAGGCATTGAAAAGCAGCCGTCTGGAAAATACCTATGCCTACAGTCAACCAGAACGGCGGAAATTTCAAGGACTGCCGTGTCGCCACAAGAATAATAAATAACGCGACGAATGCCAGGCCGTAGCGGGCCATGACCAGATCGAACGGGCCAATGAAACTGGATAAATGCTTCATGACGATCCAACTGAATCCCCACAGCACTACGGTGATGCCCATCAGAAACAATGCACCGCGATCCGTCTGGTTTGCGTTCAAAAAGGGCTCCACCACAAGAAAAAGATAAAAAAATCAGGCCGAAGCCTGATTTTATGCTGCCCATACATATGAGCCTTACTATTATTGCCCGGAATCGCAGCCGGGGGACCAACTGCGATTCATTGGGATTTGTACTGTCTTTAAAGCGCCCTTTGCTCGTTTGCCGTTAATGAGCCTGGGACAACTGATCCAGAATGGCCGGATTCTCCAGAGTGGATACGTCTTGCGTAACGATTTCCCCCTTGGCCACCACACGCAGCAAGCGGCGCATGATCTTTCCGGAACGGGTCTTGGGCAGGTTCTCGCCGAACCGTATATCTTTGGGTTTGGCGATAGGGCCAATTTCCTTGGCCACCCAATCGCGCAGCTGCTTGGCAATCACATCGGCATCGCTACCTTCAGGCAAGGATCGCTTCAGCACCACAAACGCCACCACAGCCTCGCCCGTAGTGGCGTCAGGACGGCCTACGACCGCAGCCTCGGCAACCAGCTCGTGCGATACCAGGGCCGACTCGACTTCCATTGTGCCCAGACGGTGCCCCGATACGTTCAAGACGTCGTCAATGCGACCCATGATCCAGAAGTAGCCATCGGCGTCGCGCTGTGCACCGTCGCCAGCCAGATAAGCACCTTTGAGTTCAGGCGGAAAATAGCTTTTCTTGAAACGTTCCGGATCGCCCCATATCGTGCGTATCATGCCCGGCCAAGGGCGTTGCATGACCAGGAAGCCACCCTTGCCGCTTTCGACCGGCTCGCCGGCCTCGTCGACGATGGCGGCCTTGATGCCAGGCAAAGGCAAGGTGCATGAGCCCGGCTTAAGCGGTGTAACACCTGGCAACGGCGTAATCATGTGGGCGCCCGTTTCGGTTTGCCACCAAGTATCCAACACAGGGCAACGTTCACGGCCTACCTGGGTGTAGTACCACATCCAGGCCTCGGGATTGATAGGTTCACCCACCGAGCCGATGATACGCAGGCTGCTTAAGTCATATTCGCGAGGATGGTATTCGGGAGCGCCCTCGGCGGCTTTGGTCAGCGACCGGATCGCCGTCGGCGCGGTATAGAACACGGTGACTTTATGGCGCTGGATCATTTCCCAGAAGCGACCCACGTTGGGGTAGGTCGGCACGCCTTCAAACATGACCTGGGTCAGGCCTGCAGCCAGCGGGCCATAGGCAATATAAGTATGCCCCGTTACCCAGCCAACGTCGGCGGTGCACCAGAACACATCGGAATCCTTGGCGTCGAAAGTCCATTTGACGGTGAGCAAAGCCCACAACAAAAAGCCGGCGGTCGCATGCTGCACACCTTTAGGCTTGCCTGTAGAACCCGAGGTGTACAAGATGAACAAGGGATGCTCAGCGTTCAGGGGAACGGCTTCGCAGGTTTCGGGCTGCCCTTCGGACAAGGCCTCCATCCAAATATCGCGCCCGTCCTGCCACTGCACCTTGCCACCGGTGCGTTTGTAGACAATAACGTGCTGAACTGCCTCGCAACCGCCCATGGTAAGAGCTTCATCTACGGCGCTTTTCAAGGGTATGTTCTTGCCCCCGCGCACCTGCTCGTCGGCGGTGATGATCAGGGTGGCGCCGACGTCGACCGTACGTTCGTGCAGGCTTTTAGACGAGAAACCACCGAACACTACGGAATGAATGATGCCCAACCGCGCACAAGCCTGCATGGCGACCACGGCCTCAATGGACATAGGCATATAGATAAGGGCGCGTTCGCCGGCCTTATGCCCCAAAGACTTCAGCCCATTGGCAAACTGGCATACGCGAGCATGCAGTTGCTTATAGCTTACCGTTGTGACCTTGCCATCGTCGGCTTCAAAAATAAGCGCCGTTTTATTGGCAGTTGGTGTATTCAAGTGCTTGTCCAGGCAGTTCGCCGAAACATTCATCTCGCCATCACCAAACCAACGATAAAACGGCGCTTTGGACTGATCCAGAACCTGCTTGAAAGGCGTGGTCCAGTTCAGGTTCTCGCGCGCTAGGCGGCCCCAGAATTCTTCGGGCGACTGTTCCGCTTCTTGGCACAGGGCGTTGTACTCGTCCATGCCTGAAATGGCTGCGCCTTCAACCAGATTGGGAAAAGGCGGAAAAACACGAGTTTCGGTAAGTATGGATTCAATTCCATTCGACATATTGCGGCTCCTTTTAGAAAATGTTTTTTGAATTATTTCCCAACCGTACCTAATCAGCCTTACTGAAGGCTGACAATACACCGGTAAAACATAAGCACCGCTGCTTTTAATGCGATTGATACCTACATAATATCGCTGGCCGCTGCGCTGCGTGCTAAAGCCCCTCTTGCAAAATCAAGGCGCATCAGCACCGCAAAAC
>DATJCP010000302.1:0-5595 GCA_035514715.1 Candidimonas sp. | reverse complement strand
GGAGAACGGCTGCGACTTTACCTTGCTTGCGGGAAGTTACTACGCCCATCATGCGCCAGCCAAGTTATATTCCCCCTTGGTCGGAATGGACTTGTTCAGCGCACAAGGCACCGATATCCAGTTACCCCTGGAGCCGACATTCGAATATGGCATTCTGACGCTGGAAGGCGAAACCCGCATCGACACGCAGCAGTTTGCCGTCGATGAACTGGCCTATTTGGGGCGCGGAAACAGCGAACTACGTTTGCAGTTAAGCCCAGGCAGCCGGGTCATTCTGCTTGGCGGCGAGCCTTGCGCCCAGGAAATCCTGATCTGGTGGAATTTTATCGGGCACAGCAAAGCGGAAATCGCCCAGGCCCAGCACGATTGGGAGGCCGGCAGCGACCGCTACGGCAGGATCCACGGGTACGACGGCCCGCCTTTGACGGCCCCTCCATTGCCTTGGCCCGGCTACTGATCTCATTCACAAAACCAAGGTTTTTTAACAAGTAAGGCCTGCAACACAGCAATGAACTATCTTTTACATCTGATTGAGCAGTACGGCCTTACTCTTGTCTTCTTCAATGTACTGATCGAGCAATTGGGCACGCCGCTACCGGCCTACCCCACTTTAGTCGTTACCGGCGCATTGCTGGAGCGCAGCAGTTATTCCGCGCCTTTACTGCTGTTTGTCGCTGTGTTTGCTGCACTAATTGCTGATTTCGCCTGGTATCAGGCAGGAAAACGCTATGGGCGCAAAGTCATGTCCAAGCTTTGCCGCATTTCACTCTCGCCTGACTCATGTGTCAGCCAGACCGAACAGGTTTACTTGCGCTGGGGTGCGCCATCGCTGATGGTTGCAAAGTTTATCCCTGGTTTCGCATCCATCGCCAGCGCCCTGGCCGGCGCCTTGGGTACCCCGCGCCTGAAGTTTATTTTCTTCGATAGCCTGGGTGCCGCACTGTGGGCCGGATCCGCGATTTATCTGGGTTCGCTATTCAGCACGACCATAGACGACCTGTTAAACGTTCTTGAACATCTGGGCAAATGGGGCTTGCTCTTGCTGGGCATCGCGTTGTTCATCTTCATCGGAAGAAAATGGTGGCAGCGCCACCGCTTTCTTAAATCCCTGTGTATGGCGCGCATATCCGTAGACGAACTGCACCAGCTGTTGCAGCAAGGCGCGACACCAGCCATCATTGATGTCCGCCCCACCCTTTCACAAGATGAAAGCCGCATTCCAGGCGCCATTACCATGTCGGTAAAAGGCCCTCTCCCCTCTACTCCGAACATGACGCATGACGGCGAAGTCATCGTGTACTGCGCCTGCCCAAACGAAGCCTCGGCAGCCCAGGTAGCCAAGCAACTGATGAAGCTGGGCTATAGCCGTGTACGGCCATTGGCCGGCGGTATTGATGCCTGGATTGCCGCAGGCTATTCGGTAGAGCCGTAAGACCTTGCCAATAGCAGCTACTTTGGCTGCATCATCTTTTTAAGTTCTTCCATGTGCTGTGTTGCGCGCTGCGTAATGCTGGCCATGGCATCGGCCTGAGACTTGCGCGCAATCTCGGCCAAATCCTTCATGTCGACCAAGGTCTTTTCGTAGGCTTGGCGTGCGAGTTCCGCCTGCTTGGCCGAACCCTCGGCAACCGTGCTGCCAGCGGCGCCTTTGATACCTTCCATGGCTTGTTTGAACATTTCGGCCTGCTTGCTTGCCAATGCTTGCATACCCTCATAAACAGCCTTGTTGGCCTCGGTCAATGCCTCGATATCCTTGCGACGGGCATCGGCAATGGCCGACATATCGACGCCAGGCACCTTGAATTGCTCGAACATTTTCGTGAAATCGCCGAAAGGGTTGGATCCTGTTGCGCTTGTATCGCCTGTTGCGTTCTTTGACATGGTATGTCTCCTGTTGAGGATGATTGAATCGAACCCAAGGGTCTTGGTCATGATAGCCAATGTACGCTGCCTGTCGCTTAAGCGCGAATCTTTTTTATCATCACAAGCGGAAGCAAACACTAGGCAGTCGATTGCCTGGAAAACCGTAAGCTTTTACTATCGATGTTCCATTCATTGAACGATAAAGCGGCATGCAAGATTTAAACGATCTTTATTATTATGTTCAGGTAGTCGATCATGCTGGCTTTGCGCCTGCCGGGCGTGCGCTTGGCGTGCCTAAGTCCAAGCTGAGCCGCAGAATTGCCTTGCTGGAAGAACGGTTGGGTGTACGGCTGATCCAGCGTTCAACCCGACGCTTTTCCGTAACTGAAATCGGCCAGACCTATTATGCACACTGCAAGGCAATGCTGGTGGAAGCCGAAGCGGCGCAAGAAGCCATCGAGGTCACCCGCGCAGATCCGCAAGGCATCGTACGCATTACTTGCCCCATAGCATTGCTGCAGGCTGACGTAGGCCCGATGCTGGCCGACTTCATGGCTGAAAACTTACGCGTTACAGTGCATCTGGAAGCGACCAACCGCCGGGTTGACCCCGTGGGTGAAGCCATTGATATCGCCTTGCGGGTGCGCCCCCCACCCATCGAAGACAGCGACTTGGTCATGCGCGTCTTGGCTAACCGTAGCCAATGCCTGGTCGCCAGTCCGGCGCTTGTTACGCTTCACGGTCTGCCCAAGACGCCCGCCGATTTAGCGGAATGGCCGAGCCTGGCCAATGGCAGCCCCCAAGAAAGTCACGCATGGAGCCTGAAGGGCCCCAACGGTGAACAGGCAGAGCTGTATCACACACCCCGCTTCGTGACTGGCGATATGACTGCGCTGAAAAGTGCAGCGCTTGCCGGCTTAGGTGCGGTGCAACTACCCACGATGATGATACGCGAGCAACTTGCCAACGGCGAACTGATCAGCCTGCTGCCCGACTGGGCACCCAAAATAGGCATAGTTCATGCCGTATTTCCGTCGAGACGCGGATTGCTGCCGTCAGTGCGGGCGTTGGTGGACTACCTTGCGCAGCGTTTTCAGGCTCTGGATGAGGGGTGATAGACAAGCCCATGCCTTTTGCTCAGACTTAACCAGTCAGGAAATCAGATTGCGCCCATGCGGCTCATCCAGCATCAAGATGGGCCCCGCGGGTACGATACGGTTGGGGTTTATCGTGTCGTGGCTACGATAATAATGGTCTTTGATATGCTGCAAATTCAACGTAGCTGCTACACCGGGCCATTGATATAGCTCGCGTGTATAGCCCCAAAGATTGGGATAATCCGCCAATCGCCGAAGATTGCACTTGAAATGGCCGTGGTAGACCGCGTCGAAACGGATCAAGGTAGTGAACAGACGCCAATCGGATTCGGTAATACGGTCTCCCGCCAGATAGCGTTGCCCGGCAAGACGATCTTCAAGTTGATCCAGGGATTCGAATAAGGCCGTGACTTCACGCTCGTAAACCTTTTGATCCGTCGCAAAACCGGCCTTGTACACGCCATTGTTAATCGTGTCGTAGACATGTGCGTTGATGACATCTATCTCGGGTAAAAGCGCTGTTGGCGCGTAATCCCCTGCCTTTGCACCCACGCCATCAAAGGCCGAGTTAAGCATTCTGATGATTTCGGCGGATTCATTATTGACAATCACGCCCCGCTGCAAATCCCACAATACAGGCACGGTAACCCTGCCGCTATAGTCAGCCTGCGCATGCTGGTAGATTTCGTAAAGGTATTTCGCGTTGATGACCGGATCGGCCACGACACCGGGTGCAGGCTCGAAAGTCCAGCCATGCTCTGCCATGTAAGGGTTGACGATCGACACGCCGATCATATCTTCCAAGCCTTTCAACGCACGGAAAATCAATGTACGGTGCGCCCAAGGACAGGCTAAGGAAACATATAAATGATAACGGCCCGCCTGCGCGGCAAAACCGCCCTCACCACTTGGCCCCGGGCTTCCATCAGGCGTAATCCAGTTTCGGAACTGGGTGTAGGTACGCACAAAATTGCCGCCTGTCGCGGTCGTGTCATACCACTGGTCCACCCATTCGCCTTTAACTAGCAATCCCATTGTGTTTTCCTTTCAAGAACTACGGCCCGTATCTTGCGGATAGCAATGACAGGACTACGTTGTTTAGCGGCTCCAGGCACTTGGGCCCAGCCAATGACAACATGATAAAAGGGCAACGATGGTTAGACTAGACTGCCTAATCAACACTTAGTGTTCCAAATTATGAACGACGTGCGTAGCAACTTTCTTAAACTACAGAGTTGAACGAAAGGTGCCAAATCGCGACGAAGGACATTTCGGCATCAGGCAACCGGCAACCGGCGCATACCAATGCATTATCAATACGGGTATGCTTGGAAGCCGGTTTTCATATAAAGTCAACCGACCATTGCAAGTCCAAATCAAGCCCGAAAAGGAGCTCGTTATGACAAGTAATATGAGTGAGCCGGAAATCATTCGGCTCGGTAAGTTGGAGATTCGCTATCTACTTAGCACAGAAGCTGATGCAAGCAGCCTGGGATCATTCGAGCTGACCGTCCCCCCCAACGCCAACGTTCCACCGCCGCATCGCCACGCAGACAACGATGAATACATATATGTGCTTGACGGGGTACTGCGCTATACGGTCGATAGCGTGACGCGCGATTTGGGTCCGGGCGACTCGATGTTTACCCCACGCGGCGGGGTGCACGCTTTCAGTAACCCGCACAGTATTACGGCACGGGCACTGGTCGTGCAAACTCCCGACATTGGTCCACAGTACTTTCGCGATATCGGCGCCATTGTGAACGCGGGCGGTCCGCCAGACAAAGCAAAATTGCTTGACGTCATGGGGCGTTACGGTCTTACGCTTCCAGGCTGAGTGCCTGCTTTATCTAGCCGTGTGCTGAATTTATGCGTACACTTCCCGGCATGCTACGCATCGACAATCTCAGCAAGCGCTATGGCGACCATCACATATTCCAGGGACTGACTCATACGTTCACTCCTGGATGTGTGGCGCTATGCGAAGAAGACAACACCGGCAAATCCAGCTTGCTGGGCATCATCGCAGGCATTATCACGCCGGATTCAGGAGACGTCTGGATTGACGAACATTCGTTGGTCCACGCGCCGCTACAAGCCAAAGCTCGCGTGGCCTATGTCCCCGAAAACTGCTTGGCGTTTCCCTCGCAGACGGGCCGTGGGCTGCTCGAACAAGCCGCTTCGGAAAAGAACACAACGCTCGATGATGCTGTACTTGACCTAGCATACCGGTTAGGTCTGGAACCACATCTGGACAAGCGCTTCGAGCAAATGTCGACGGGTACGCGCCGCAAGGTCTTCCTGACGGCCGCCGCCTTGGGTAACCCGGCCGTCGTCATCGCGGATGGCCCCAGCGACGGGCTAGACGCGCGGGCTCGCGCCGTGCTGGCCGAACAATTCAAGACCTGGTCCCAGGATCGCGTCGTACTGTTCGCCAGCCATGATCCCGAACTGGTGCAGGCTTGTGGAGCAAGAGCAATCAATGTTGCCGCACTGAGCTAAGCGGCGCTGCTACTGTTGTTCTGATCGTGGTCAGGCCGCGCGAGTGATGGCGACGAGGAGCGTTGCAGACAGGTAAAGGCCCAGGCCAAAGACCGTGTGATTGGCCAGACTACGAAGGCAGTTCTTCAATGGT
>DATJCP010000301.1:0-4442 GCA_035514715.1 Candidimonas sp. | reverse complement strand
GGCTCGATTTTGCCGGTGTCGTGCTGTGCGTCGTGCTGCTGTCGATTTCGGGTTTGTTCTACATCATCGCCGGGCAATGGTTTTTCGCCAAAGTCTTGCGCTGGGTGCCGTATTCCGGTTATGTGGATGGCTGGGGTAGTTTGCGTTTCCTGGTCTTGCCCGTGCTGGTGGCAGTTGTGTCGCGCCTGGGCGCCGAGTCGCGTTTTTACCGCACCTTGTTCCTGGAAGAGGCTGGCAAGGATTATGTCCGCACGGCCCGCGCCAAGGGGCTGTCTGAACGCGTGGTGTTGTTCCGTCATATCTTGCGCAACGCCATGCTGCCCATTCTTACCGGAACGGTTTCGGCAATTCCTTTGCTATTTATGGGTAGCCTGATTTCCGAATCGTTTTTCGGCATTCCCGGCCTGGGCAGCTACACGATAGATGCGATCAACGCCCAGGATTTTTCCATCGTGCGCGCCATGGTGTTCCTGGGTTCCGCACTGTATATCGTTGGATTGATCCTGGCCGATATCTCCTACACCCTGGCCGACCCTCGGGTCCGGTTCGAGTAGCCTATGCCTAAATTCGTTTTCTTGTGGACTGATATCTTTGTCTTTGGCCTGGTGCTGGCCGTATTGGTTTATGGCTTGCGCGTACGACGCAGCACCTCGCTGCAATCCGCCTGGAAAAGCGTAGCCAGGACACCGTCGGCCATGTGCGCCGCTGTTGTGCTGGTGGGGTTCGTTAGCTTGGGCGTGCTCGACTCAGTCCACTATCGTCCCTTGCTGCCGCCCGTCAAGACTGCGGCAGCCGCTGGCGCCTCCACAGAGCCGGTCTATTCGCCCGTACTGCGCTCTGCGCTGGACGACTTGTTGTCGCTGACCCAGTTGTCGAAACGCGAAAACACTTATTCAGCGCCTTTGGCTTTGCGCCAGTTCACCAAGGAAACGGAACTGATCAATGGGCAGGCCGTGCGCGATTATCCGCGCCTCAAGCATGCCGGCTTGCATCTGCAAAACGAAGCCGATCGCAATGAGGATATTTACCAGCGCTTGTTTCGCGGTGTGCTGATTGGCGTGGCGGCGGCCCTGGCGTCAGGCTTTCTTCTTACTTTGCTGCATTGGCGCCAGGCAGCAGGTTTGCGGCAGGCATGGCAGATGTGGTGGCAAGGCGAGTCGGGCGTGCCCTGGCGGCCCATGTGGATTACCTTCAGCCTGGGCATACTGTTGGCTGCAACAGCCTTGACCCTGGGCGGAAATTATCATGTGCTGGGTACAGACAGAACCGGCAACGACGTGCTCTGGCAATGCTTGAAAAGCATACGCACAGCGCTGGTGATAGGCACGTTGACTACTGTGGCCATGCTGCCCCCGGCGCTTACCTTCGGCATTGCCGCAGGCTATTTCAAAGGCCGGGTCGATGATGTGATCCAGTATATTTATACAACGCTCACTTCCATTCCGGGCGTGCTGCTGATTGCCGCCTGCGTACTGATGATGCAGGTTTATATCGATAACAACCCGGACATGTTCGACACCGTGGCTGCGCGCGCCGACCTGCGCTTGTTCCTGCTTTGCCTGATACTGGGTTTGACTGGCTGGGCGGGGCTTTGCCGCTTGCTGCGGGCCGAAACCTTGAAGTTGCGCGAACTTGAATACGTGCAGGCCGCCCGCGCCTTCGGCGTCGGCCATTGGCGTATCATGCGCCGCCATTTGCTGCCCAATCTGATGCACATTGTGCTCATCACCATGGTGCTGGAATTTTCAGGCCTGGTTTTGTACGAAGCCATATTGTCTTACCTGGGCATAGGTGTGGATCCCAGCACGCCATCGTTTGGCACCATGATAGACATGGCCAGAACGGAAATGTCGCGCGACCCCATGATCTGGTGGAACTTGTTGGGGGCTTTTGTATTCTTGTTGTCCCTGGTGCTGTCGGCCAATATTTTTGCCGATGCCGTCCAGGATGCTTTCGATCCGCGCACCCGCCGTTTCCGCCCGCGCCGTCTTGCCATCAAGGATGCCGCATCATGAATTCATTTGCTTCAGGGGGCGTGAGTCAAGGGCCAAGCGCATCGGAAATCGTATTGTCTATCAGCAACCTGTCAGTGCAGATTGCCAGTGAATCGGGAGTGCAGGAGGCTGTAAAGTCGTTGCAACTGGCCATCGCTCAAGGGCAGACCTTTGCGTTGGTGGGGGAGTCGGGTTGCGGCAAAAGCATGACGGCGTTGGCTTTGCTGCGCTTGTTGCCCGAGGCCGGCCGGATTGCTTCAGGTGAAATTCATCTTGGGCGGGTCGAGCTGAATGGCTTGTCCGAGCAAGGCATGCGCGGTATACGCGGCGGGCAGGTCGGCATCATTTTCCAGGAACCATCCACCAGCCTGAATCCGGTCATGACGATAGGCCAGCAGCTTACCGAAATGTTGCGGGTACATACCTCATATCGCGGCAAGGCATTGGCCGAGCGGGCTGTCTGGTGGTTGAAACGAGTCGGCATACCCGAAGCGGAAAAGCGCCTGAATGACTATCCCTTTCAGTTTTCAGGCGGACAGAAACAGCGCATCATGATAGCCATCGCGCTTGCCGCAGAGCCCCGTTTGCTGATCGCCGACGAACCGACAACGGCGCTGGACGTCACTGTGCAGGCCCAAATCCTGGACTTGCTAGCCGATATCCAGAAAGAGATGGGTTTGGCCATTATGCTGATCACCCATGACTTGGCCGTAGTGAAAAATGTGGCTGACTATGTGGCGTTGATGCGCGCCGGTGAAATTGTTGAAACAGTCGATGCCGCCACTTTTTTTGCGGCGCCCAAGCACCCTTATGCACGTCAATTGCTGGCAGCCATCCCCACTTTCGCCAAGCGCGGCAAGCCTTTGTCGGCTGCCGAGCCAGTGTTGGTCATGGATGGCGCAACCATTCCCGGAGCCTTTGTGGCGCCCGACGCATCTCTAACACCCGCATCGAAGAAACATAGCGTAGATCCCGTGTTGGTCGTGAAGGATTTGTCGGTCTCGTATTCCCGGAAGCAAAGCTTCTGGACGCGCGCTGCAGATCCTATAAAAGTAGTCGATGGCGTGTCGTTCGAGCTGCATGCGGGCGAAACCTTGGCCCTGCTGGGCGAATCCGGTTACGGCAAGACGACGACTGCCAAGGCCTTGCTGCGCTTGCTGGACAAACAGGCTACGGTCGGGGGCCAAGCGCAATTGAATGGTGAGGACTTGCTGACGGCACGCGGAGCCCGATTGCGCCAGTTGCGTCAGACCATACAGATAGTGTTTCAGGATCCTTATGCATCGCTGGACCCGCGGATGTTGGTTGGCGAGATACTGGATGAAGGCATTGCCGCTTTGCGCCCTGACCGCTCGCCGGCCGATCGTAAAGCGCAAGTGAGCAGCCTGTTGGACCGTGTGGGCTTACCCAAGAATACGACACAACGGTATCCGCATGAGTTCTCAGGCGGACAGCGCCAGCGAGTGGCGATTGCACGAGCCCTGGCGGTAGAGCCGGCCGTGTTGATATGCGACGAACCCACGTCGGCGCTGGATGTCTCAGTACAGGCGCAGATTCTGGATTTGCTGCAGGCTTTGCAATTGGAATTCAATATCGCCTATTTGTTCATTACGCACAATTTCGGTGTGGTGGAGTATTTGTCGGATCGGATTGCGGTGATGCATGAAGGGAAAATTGTCGAGGCCGATGCAACCGGGACTGTGCTTGCCAGGCCCCGACATAGTGAAACGCAGCGATTGCTTGCGGCGGTGCCGAGGTTGTAATCGGCCAACTTAACGCGCGCGGGCTTATCGTTCTTTCTGTGTCTGTTCTGTCGTTTCTTATTTTGCTGTTGTCGTTCTTATGATCTCGTTATCGTTTTTATGACGGCGCAGCGAGCCGGTGTGGGCCTGGCGAATCATCGCTGCGGTCCCGTCGGGACTCCCCGCGCAGCGCGCTCAAAATTCGCTGGGCCCACACCGGCTCGCTGCGCCTCGTAATAATGATGATCGGACGACGTTTCTTACGGTCCAGTACTTACGGGACTGATGCCCAGGGCCAGATACGTGATGTCATGGCCTCACGCTCTTGATCTTGAGTCGAGGAGCCCTGGCGAAGCACATCGCATACCGCGACCTTTGGCAATACCTACCGCCAGGCCCGAGATGCAACGGCCGTTGCTGATACCTGGCCCGATGTCCGAGCAGCCCCGGCTGGCGGGGCGCGCAGAACGGGCGTGAGAATTCTTTTGAACTAGCCTTGGCAGACGCAAAAAGGCCAAGCACCCAGCCCGTGCCAGCGGCGTGTTAAGAGTAAGCAAGTAACGAAGCACGTAGCAGAAAAAACGGGCACCTATAAAAAGCGCCCGTTTCTACTGGAACATAAGAACCAACTACGCCTTCTTAGCCCCAAAACGATAGACCAGCTCACCGATAATCCCGCGCCGGAAAGCCATCACACAAATAATGA
>DATJCP010000300.1:0-2325 GCA_035514715.1 Candidimonas sp. | reverse complement strand
GCATAGGGGCCGAGCGGGCCGCAGGTGAAGGGAAGCCCGAAGGGGCTGGACGAACCGGGCCAAGCGTGGTTCGGCGCCGTAGGGCGACGAATCCAAGGCAACGAGGAGCGCAACATCACGCCATAGGACCTGACACGCGGTTTAAGAAGGAAACACAGTAGTAATGACACTGACACGCAGACCACCAGGTCAAATGCAATGACCGTCCTTAACAAAATACCGTAGCCACCTTGCATTCAGTAGAAACACCTATATATTAGAGTCATGTCACTAAAAGTTTTCGATCTTCAATGCGATCAAGGCCATGTATTCGAAGGCTGGTTCGGCTCAGCCGACAGCTATGAATCACAGCAATCGCGCGGACTCTTGAACTGCCCGGTCTGCAACAGCAGCCAGGTAGTGAAGAGGCTTTCAGCGCCAAGGCTAAACCTCGGCCACGCCAAAAGCCCTGATATCGCCTCAGCTCCCGCCACAGCACCTTCCAGCCCTGCCCAATCAGGCACGCAAGTCGCAGCGCCTGCCGCGCAGCAAATGGCTCAGCTACAGGCTGAAGTCATGCGCCATATCCGCCAGATAGTGCGTAATACCGAAAACGTGGGCGAGAAGTTTGCCCAGGAAGCGCGTCGCATGCATGACGGCGAGACAGAAGAACGGGCTATTCGAGGAACAGCAACGCCTGAAGAAAGGGAAGAATTGGCCCAGGAAGGGATAGCCGTAATGCCTATCCCCGATTTCCTGGACGACGACCGCTTGCAATAAGCGTGTCGGTTGTTGCAAACGGCGCGATGCCGTTTGCAACAGGACTTACATCACGCGGCTGCGGTATTCGCCTGTGCGCGTGTCGATTTCGATTTTGTCGCCGATATTGCAGAACAGCGGGACGTTTACCGTCATGTCGGTATTGGTCTTGGCAGGTTTCAGAACCTTGCCCGATGTGTCGCCCTTGACGGCTGGCTCGGTGTACACGATTTCGCGTACAACGATGGTGGGCAGTTCGAGCGAAATAGCACGGCCTTCGTAGAACACCACCTCGACCTTCATGCCTTCTTCAAGGTAGTTCAGGGCATCGCCCATGCTGTCAGCTTCGACTTCGTGCTGGTTGTACTCTTCGTCCATGAACACGTACATGGGGTCGGCATAGTAAGAATAAGTGCATTCTTTGTGCTCGAGCTGGACGACTTCGAATTTTTCGTCGGCTTTGGATACGGATTCGCTGCCCGAACCGGTAAGCAGGTTCTTGAACTTGAGCTTGACGACAGCCGAGTTGCGGCCCGATTTGTTGTATTCAGCCTTTTGTACTACCAGTGCGTCATTGCCGACTTTGACAACGTTACCAACGCGCAATTCTTGTGCGGTTTTCATATCTTTAAAATACTCCGGGGTGTGATTGCTCCGCCAGATGCCACTGCCGGGCCGGAGCATGACTTACTAAACCCAGTATTTTAACCTGATCGTTGCTGCTGCGCGCAAAACCCGACTAATGAGTAGGTTAAATCTGGGTATTCGGCCAGTTTTTTGCACCATTTTTCAGCGCCTGATTGCCAGTTTTTCCAGTTTTCAGGTTGCAATGCGGTATTCAGCTGTGCGGTGAAGGCCGCGTTGTCGCCGTTGTTCCAGTCCGACATAAGCTGATGGACTTGCAAAGGGTAAGGGGATAGTCCCAGCCAGGCTTGCAGCTTGATCATATGGGCATCTTCTTCTTGTGCATAAATTTGCCATATCAAGGGCTTGCCGGCCCATAAGGCTCGGACCAGAGAATCCTCGCCGCGCACAAAGTTCAGGTCGCTGCTCCATAGCAGCTGGTCAAAGATGGGTTGATCCACAAAAGGTATTTCATGTATGTGGACTTGGCTGCTTTGCGCCGTCTGGAGGCTGGGATAGACGCCGGATGGGACCAGCACTACGCTGGGGGTTGTTTGCTGTTTCAGGCTGTCAAGCAGCCCCTGAACGGGTGCATTGGGGTAGCAGAACAAAAAGACCTGGCGTGCGCCTTGATCCAGTCGCTGAATTTGCTCTGACGGCAGGCCCAAGGAACGAAGCAATCCGTTACGGTGGCCAGGTTCAGACAGCCAATGATCGCGCTTGGACAGCAAGTCGGGCTCGCGCAGCAGGCCGCCTGTGGCGGGCGTGAAGCCCGGGAAAAAGAAGTACTTGCGCAAGCCGTTGGCTTGCATGGACGGCAGTGCATGGCAGGATTCGACCCAACTTTCGGCGCTGAGATATTCCAGGTTGATCCATAAGCTGTTTTGCTTCGCCATGGCGTCGACGAAGGCAGCGGGCGGGTCACAGGCAAAGGCTTCGATGACGACAGAATGCGGTTGCAGG
>DATJCP010000299.1:0-2821 GCA_035514715.1 Candidimonas sp. | reverse complement strand
TCACCTTGCTGACACCAGGAGACACCTCGACCGCCGACGTATTGCGCGAAGCCGACATGGCCATGTACCGCTCCAAAGCCGCAGGCCGCAACCAGGTCAACTTGTACGAGGACAGCATGCACTCGGAGCTGCGCGATCGGCTAGCCCTTGAACATGACCTGAACCAAGCCATTGGCACATCACAAATTGAAATGCAGATACAGGCCCAATGGGACAACGCCCATTGCACCGTAGGCGCCGAACTGCTTATGCGCTGGACCCACCCCGAACGCGGGCCTATTTCCCCCGATGTTTTCATTCCGCTCGCAGAAGAAACCGGTATCATTTTGCGGCTGGGCGATTGGGCTCTGCAGCAGGCTGGCATCATGCTGTCGCAACTGCGCCAGGCCGGCGAATACTACCCATTATCTATCAATGTCAGCCCGCGACAATTCAGGCAGCCCAATTTTGTGCAACGAGTGCAGGAAATTCTGGAAGAATCGGGAGCGCCCGCCGACCAGTTGATCTTTGAAGTGACCGAAGGCATTTTGATCGACGACTGGCAAGGCTGTATCAAACGAATGACAGAACTGAACGCACTAGGCATACGCTTCTCGATTGATGATTTCGGAACTGGCTACTCCAGCCTGACCTACCTGAAACGCTTGCCCTTGTACGAACTGAAAATCAGCGAGTGCTTCGTGCGCGAAACGCCAAAAAATGCCGATGACACAGCCATCGTCAAACTTATTCTGGCCATGGCCCGCCAACTGAGCCTGAAAGTCGTCGCCGAAGGCGTGGAAACGACTAAGCAAGCCGACTTCCTGGTCAGCAACGGCTGCGATGCAATGCAAGGCTTCTTGTTTTCCCGGCCCATGCCGATGGAACAATGGCTAGACCAGAAAACAGCAGCCTGATCTCACGAACGCACGTATTTGAAGGTACCCACGGCAGTGGCCATCAGTTCGATATCGTCCAGCCAGACCTCGGCGCGGGCAAAGAAAACCGTACGCCCCTTACGCACGATGTAACCCTTGGCCACCAATGTAGAGCCCTCGCCTGTACTGATAAAATTGGTAGTCAGCGACAAGGTCAGACTACGCAAGACGGGTTCACCAGGTGGTGAATAAAGCCCGCAATAGCCGCAGACCGCATCCAGCAGGGTGCAAATAACCCCGCCATGGATACGGCCCGTGCGATTCCCAAGCTCTGGCGAGATATCCAACCGCATCTCGGCATAACCCTGCGACCAGGTGGTCAATTCAACGCCCAGTTTTTCAAGGAAAGGATTGTCTATGGGGATAATAGCGGTGTTAGTGTCAGTCATCATTATTGCTGCGTGAAGTGGTTTCGTTGATCGCCTCGCCAGCCGGCGCTTCGCTTTCGATACCCACAATTAGTTCCAGTCGTTCATTTTCAAAATCGGCATGCAAAGGCTCCAAGGCCGGCATGGTCTTATTCGCCTTGGAAGATAGTTCATTAAACCTTGAGGTTTTACCGTACAGTCCTTGCTGCCCCGCCACGGCCTTGACCGTTTCATTGTACTGACGGCTGACCGTATCCAGGTTGCTGCCCAGCTTCTTCAGACGCTCGGCTACGACGACGACCTGATTATAGATTTCGCCAGCGCGGGCGCTTAGCTCGTGAGCCTGCTGATTACTGCGCGCGACCATCCATAAATTGGCGACGGTTTTCAAAATGGGCATCAGCGTCGTGTGCGACACCATAATGACATTGCGCTGATAGCCATAGTCGAACAGGTCTTTGTTGTGCTTCATGGCTTCGATATAGGCTGGTTCGATAGGCATGAACATCAATACAAAACTGGGGCTGCGCATACCAACCAGATTGCTGTAGTCTTTTTTGCTTAGATCATCGATATGATTGCGCACGGCCTTCACGTGCGCATCGAGCGCAGCCTGAGTCTCGGCGTCAGTGTCCGCGGCAATGGCGCGGTCATAATCGACCAGTGATACCTTGCTGTCTATCACCAGATGCTTAAGGTCGGGCAATTTGATGACGAAATCGGGATGGCGGTTGTTGCCTTGTCCGTCCTTGAAGTGCGCCTGCGCTTCATAGTGGTCTCCCGGCGCCAGGCCAGCCAATTGCAAGGTCCGCTCAAGTTGCACCTCACCCCAATTGCCCGTGGTTTTCTTATCCCCTTTCAGCGCGGTGGCCAAAGTATTGGCTTCGCTGCTGATTTTCATACCCGCCTCCAGCACACGCTTGATTTCCGAGCTTAGCGATACATTGCCCCGCAGCGTTTCGTCGTGCACCTGATTGACGCGCTTCTGAAAGCCATCGATCTGATCCCTGAACGGCTTGAGCATGGCATCCAGCGAGCTTTGGCTGTTTTGCGCAAAGGTCTTGCCCTTTTCTTCCAATATCTGGTTAGCCAGGTTCTGGAACTCGGTTTTCAGCTGCTTCTTCGAGTCTTCGAAGGACACTTTCATTTCCAGGAAACTGGCCAGCTTTTCGTTGTGTATGGCTTGCAGTTCCGTCAATTCGTTATCCAACTGTGCTGCGCGCTGGGTGGATTTCTTCAGGTCGGCCCCCATGTCCACAAGCTCCGCTTTGGCTTCATCCAGACGCTCACGCAAGTTCTGCTCGTTGGACTCGCTACGCGCCAACTGACGGTCAATATGATCCTTTTCGGCACGCTCCCGGCTCAGGCTGCTGCGCGACACGATAAAGGCAGCAATCGCCCCCAGCAATGCGCCGGCCACGACCAACAAAATGCGGGTCATTTCTGGGGTAATGTCATTCACAATTTCATCCTTCCGGTTTCCCAGGTTACAACATGATAAATTAATGCTGGTACCTTAAAGCAATTGCAACTGCC
>DATJCP010000298.1:0-1679 GCA_035514715.1 Candidimonas sp. | reverse complement strand
CCGCATCGGTATCCAGCAAGATCTTCAAGAGTAAAGGTGTGAGCGCGATACCGATCAGGCTGGATGCCGATGCGCTGCACACTGCTGCGGGAACGTTGCCGCGAGCAATGGCGGTGAAGGCAATGGCCGACTGGACGGTTCCAGGCAGCACGCAAAGATAGAACACGCCAATATATAGCGGTTCGCCCAGCAATGGCGCCAGTACTGGCTTGAGCGCCCATCCGATGATGGGGAACATGATGAAGGTGCAGGCAAATACCAGCAGGTGCAGCCGCCAGTGGGTGGCGCCGGCAATGACAGCGCTACGGGAGAGCTTGGCGCCATGCAGAAAGAACAGCAGGCCAATGGCCAGGGTGGTGGCCCAGTCGAATATGACAGCTCCCTGGCCGTGCGCAGGCACAAGGGTAGCGGCGATGACGACGGCAATGAGAATCAGGGTGAAGTTGTCGAAGAGCAGGCGCAGGCGGTTCATGGTCGGGAAGGGTCGGGTTAATGGGTGTTGTGGCGTATTTGGGCAGACGTTAACCTATCGGTCATCTTGTGTTTAGCGCTGAACAGATATGAAATATCGCCCAACGGACATTTTTCTGGATACAGCAGCGCAATTAAAGGCGCTGCGCATGCTGCCGCGTCCCGTGTACGGGCATGCGTTGGCGCTGCCCAACCAAGCCATCCAGCGCCGCCATAGCCACTCGTGGGCGCAGCTGTCTTATGCCGTTCATGGGGTGGTTGAAGTGACTACCTCGGCGGGCCGGTTCGTGGCTCCGCCACTGCGCGCCGTCTGGATTCCAGCAGGTGTTCCACATGGCGTCAGGTGCTCTAAAGATACCGAAATCCGCAGTTTGTATATTGACGAGGTTGCGGCGCCGCAGGCCTGGAAGCGGTGCCGAGTCTTGGTTGTGGGCGCTTTGTTGCGCGAGTTGATTCGCGCCTTCAGTGTGGTGCCGATTGAATACGATGAGCAGGGCCCCGACGGGCGTCTGGCCAATGTGTTGCTGGATCAATTGGCTTGCGCACCCGAAGCAGAGCTGATGCTGCCTTGGCCCAAGGACGCCAGGTTGCGCAAACTTTGCAGCAGGCTGCAAGCGCATCCGGATAATCGGCAGACTTTGCTGCTTTTCAGCCGCGAACTGGGTGTTTCGGATAAGACCTTAAGCCGCTTGTTTCGGCAACAAACGGGCTTGAGCTTTCGCCTATGGCGGCAGCGTTCACGGCTGTTTAGCGCACTGCCGATGCTGGAACGTGGCGAGCGCGTTACCGACATTGCGCTGGCTTGCGGTTACGAAAGCATGTCTGCCTTCGTCGCCGCGTTTCGCGAGCAAATGGGCGCTACGCCGGGCGAGTTCTTTTCGGTTGGCAGGTTGGATTAGCGCGGTTGTCTGTATAGGCCTCAGGCAGTGTCAAAGTGCTATGCCGCCGTTGTCAGGGCAAACCGGAACACCGCACCTGGTTTTTCCCCTTCGATGACTTTGATTTCGCTGCCGTGCAGTTGCAACATGCGCTGCACGATGATTAGTCCCAGGCCGCCGCTTTCATTTGCTGTTCGTCGTAGCACTGAGGCGTGCGTAAACAGGCCTTCGCGCAACTCTGCTGGGATACCCTGGCCGGTGTCGCTGACTTCGACTTGCACGGCCCCAGGTCCACCTAGTAAACGCACCGTGATTTGCGTGCCCGGGGGG
>DATJCP010000297.1:0-2998 GCA_035514715.1 Candidimonas sp. | reverse complement strand
GCGATGGCGTTGGGAGCAATCGGAATTCTCTATGGGGCTTTCCTGGCGTTCGCCCAGACAGATTTCAAGCGCCTCGTGGCCTACACCAGCGTGAGTCACCTGGGTTTTGCGGTGGTCGGGATATTCGCCTGGAATCCTTGGTCGCTTGGGGGGGCCGTGATGCAAATGATCGCGCACGGCATCAGTACGGGAGCACTGTTTGTAATTGCTGGCATTTTGCAGGAACGGACCCACACACGCGATATGCGTCGCTTTGGAGGCGTGTGGGGCGTCATGCCGCGCCTGGCGGCAATGGGATTGTTTTTTGCCATTGCCGCGCTTGGGCTGCCGGGAATGGGTAATTTCGTCGGGGAATTCCTGGTACTGATGGGATTATCCCGCGTCAACAGCGTGCTGGCGTCCGTCGCGGCCGTGGCATTCGTAACCAGTGTCGTGTATGGGCTTGCGCTCGTGCAGAAAATTTTTCATGGCGAGAATACGCATGGTTGGCAACTACATGATCTATCAGGCCGGGAAATGGCGACCCTGTATTCAATGGCGGCCATTACCCTATGGCTGGGGCTGTACCCGCAACCGGTGCTTGATACGGCAGCGCTCGCCATTGATGGTCCGCGGAACATTGCGACGGGGCAATATCACTCGGGTGCCGAATGATCCTGACGCACTCCGATCTGCTAGTCTTGCTGCCGCTCATCATTGTTGCGGCAAGTGCGGTGTCGGGGATGCTCGTCGCTGGTTTTTATCGCCGTTCACAGCCGGTGATGGTGCTGACGCTGCTCGGGCTGATCATCTCCCTTGCGGCGTTGCCTTTGGCGGCAAGTTTCGGGCCGCGTCAGGTTACCCCGCTGCTGATCATGGATAACTACGCGCTCTTCTACATGGGCCTCATCTTCGCCGCGACCTTTGTCGTCACTGTTCTCTGCTATCGCTATTTCGGCGGCCGGGAAAGCCACCATGAAGCGCTTTATATCCTGCTGCTGCTGGCTGCGCTCGGCGGTGCGGTGCTGGTGGCGAGCAGCCATTTCGCCTCACTTCTGCTCGGGTTGGAGTTGCTCAGCGTTTCACTTTTTGCGCTGATAGCCTATCCCCGAAGCGCCGAGCGTCCGCTCGAAGCGGGCATTAAATACCTGATTCTGGCAGGCTTTTCCTCGGCATTCCTGCTGTTCGGCATGGCGTTGATCTATGCGCAACTGGGTACGATGCAGTTCGCGCGGATTGGCGCCCTGCCTGCCGTCTTTGCGCAAGGGCTCGACGCTTATGGACTTGCCGGGCTTGCGCTGATCCTGGTCGGCGCCGGATTCAAGCTCGCGCTGGTGCCATTCCATATGTGGACGCCAGACGTGTATGAAGGCGCGCCTGCACCGATATCCGCGTTCATTGCAACGGTTTCGAAAGGCGCCATGCTTGCGATGCTGCTACGTTATTTCGTCACGGCGGACGCGCACCAGTCGCAATCGGTCGTGATGGCGTTGAGCCTCGTCGCAATCGTTACGATATTGGCAGGAAACCTGCTCGCGTTGCGCCAGGATAATATCAAGCGAATTCTTGCCTATTCATCTATCGCACAGCTTGGCTATCTGCTGGTCGGGTTCCTGGCGTTCGGCGCGATGGCGGTCGAGGCAGTGGCATACTACCTGGCCGCTTATTTCATTACGATGCTGGGTGCTTTCGGCGTTGTTACGGTATTGTCCAGGGGGACGCCGGAACAGGACAGCGATATGCTTACCGACTACGCCGGCTTGTTCTGGCGCAGGCCTTGGCTCGCGGGCGTACTTACCGCCATGCTGCTGTCACTTGCAGGTATTCCGCTGACAATGGGGTTCATTGGCAAGTTCTACGTACTTGCAGCCGCCATCGGTGAATCCTTGTGGCTGCTCGTCATCGTTCTTGTGGTTGGCAGCGCAATGGGGCTGTACTACTATTTGCGCATCATTGCAGTCATGTGCGCATACGGCCCGGAGGCAGCCTCTGGACCAGGCACGCCCGCGGTACCGGCTTCGCTTGCGGAAAGTGTAACACTGGCGTTGCTGGCATTACTTCTGATAGGGCTGGGCGTTTCTCCGGGCCAGTTCATCCATGTGCTGGAAACAACGGTTGTGCACCTGACTTGATCAGCATCTGGTTTGATTATATTCGTAGCTATACTCACAGCTTTAGCGATTCCACATACCCGGTCATTTCAAAATAACCGCGGCCCGCAGGTTTGCCATCGCGGCTTACCGTGACCGCGCCTTCCCAATAAACCGCACCCGTCGATTGCCGGGAATCGAGCTCCTGGTCGTCTTGCAGTGGCGTCAGCAGCCATACGGTCGAGCCGGTTTGAATTCGCATTTCCACCGGATAAACGGCGTCCGTATGCGGGGAGCGCCAGGTACGCTGCGGCTGAAAGCTTACCTGGTCCGGCTCGAACCGCGTAAAGTGGCCGGAAGCATCGCGGATTCCCGCATATGCCCATACTTTACGACCGTCTTTTCCGCGAATCAGAAATGCCATCAGGGAAGAGCCGTCGTCAAGATTGGCACCTACCCAATCCCATCCCTCGGCGCTGGGATCGAGATAGGCGGTGGACCACTCATGGTCGAGCCAGGCAATACCCTTGACAGCCATCTCCTTGTCGTTGTGAGTGACGGTTCCCGTCACTTGCAGCTGCGGTTCACTATAATAATAACTGGCTTGTTCCGGTAGCGGCCCTTTGTGTGAAAAGCCGTTGTCATCCTGCAGCATTGGCTTTTGCGTGGGTGTCAGCGAGAAGCGCAGCATGAAGTCGCGTGCCTTTATAGTCGTCTGGTAGCGGCCATTTTCCTCGCGCAACATGTACCAATCGCCCAGCTTCACATCTGTATCGCCTTCTTTGGTATAAGCCAGGCCGAGGCCCTCGCGCGCGCTTTTCTGGTCGTGCAACAGTTTACCTACGGCAGGATCCGATAACGCCGCGTGTGCGATGATGAGTTGTTTGGGAGCAAAGCGGCTTGGATTGGCCCGGTTGTGCTCGGTTGCC